>JBFKUL010000001.1:0-37448 GCA_041635755.1 Burkholderiales bacterium
GCGCGGATCGCCATCGGCAATCTTCCTTCCCTGGTGGAGGACCGCAACGCGCTCGACATAGTTCATCAGCACCCGCACCGCATGCTCGATCCAGATCACCGCCACGCCAAGCTCGTCGCGCACCCGCCGAATGAGCTGGGCTGTCGCCTCGACTTCATTATGGGTGAGGCCCGCAGCAACTTCGTCCAGCAGCAGCACGCGGGGCCTCGCCCCCAGCGCGACGCCGATCTCGAGCAGCCGCTGCCGGGCGGGCGTGAGCCCCCCGGCCGGCACACCTGCCGCGTCGGCCAATCCCAGAAACCCCAGAATCGCGTGCACGTCGTCGAAGGCGTCGTGCGCATGCCTTCGCGTGCGACCGGCGAACTCCAGTCCGAAGCGCACGTTCTGCTCCGCGGTCATGTCGCGAAACACGCGTGGAGTCTGGAAGGTGCGGGCAACCCCGTGCTTCGCGAACACATGTGGGGCCCGGCCGGTCAGGTCATCGCCCGCGATCGACAGCCGGCCCTCATCGGGCACCAGCACACCGGAGAGCGTGTGAAAGAACGTAGTCTTACCCGCGCCATTTGGACCGATCACACCCACCAGCTCGCCGGCGCGCACCTCGAGATCCACCCCATCGACCGCAACCAGACCGCCGAAGCGTACCCGTACGCCCTGCGCGTGGACCAGTACCTCACGCATGCGCCTTCCTCCAGCGCGTGAGCAGCGAAGCGAGCCCGCCCGGCAGGTACAGAACGAGCAGGATGAGCAGCAGGCCGAGGATCACGAGAAACGCGTACGGAAACCGCAGCCGCAGGAACTCGGTCAGCAGGCTGAAGAACACCGACGACACAATCGGCCCGATCAGCGTCTGCGCACCCCCGACCATGGCGATCAGCACGGTCTGAAAGCCGATGAACGGATTAAACACCGAGGTCGGCTCGATATACGTCCAGCGCACCGCCATGGCGGCCCCGAGCGCGCCCGCAAAAGCCGCCGAGAGCGTGAACGCGGCAATCTTGGTTAAGCGCGCATTGACGCCCAGCGTCTGAGCGCGCTCCTCGTCGGAGCCGATCCCGGCGAGCGCCAGGCCGAAGCGGCTCGCGCGCACCAGAATCGCCGTGCCGACTGCCGCGACGGTCACTGCGAGCACCGTGAAATAGATCGTGAAGGCCTCGGGCGCTTCAGTAATCACCCGCCCGACGGTATGGGCGTAGGACTTTTCGAAGTAAGTGATGGCGTGACGCACCAGCTCGCCCAAGCCAAACGTGATTACGGCGAAGTAGGCGCCCCGCAGGTGCAGCACGGCCGCCCCGACAAGCGCCGCAAACGCCGCGGCGATCAGACCGCCGAGCAACACCGCCACCGGATAGGCAAGCGTGCCCACGCCCCACGCCGTGACATAGGCGCCGATGCCGAAGAACGCCGACGTGGCGAGCGAAAGGTAATGCGTCGGGCCGCAGAACATCGCCCAGCTCACCGCGAGCCCGGCGTACATCAGGCACGAAAGCGTCAGCGAAAGCGCGAAATCCGACAACAGCCAGGGCATCGTCGCGAGCACGAGCGCGGCGCCAAACGTCAACAGCATAGAAACGCGCGCCCTCATCGCGAGAATAATCCCTTCGGCCGGGCGAGCAGCACGGCGACCAGTACCGCGTAGGAGAGCAACATCTTGAGCGAGGGGCTGGTGAAGTGCATGCCAAACGCCTCGACCACGCCGAGGATGAAGCCGCCGACGAGACTGCCGAGGGCGCTGCCGAGGCCGCCCAACGTGATCACGATCAGCGCGGTTACCGTATAGGGCTCGCCCATCGAGGGCGAGATCTCATAGACCATGGAGAGCAGCCCGCCCGCCACGCCGGCCAGCGCCAACCCGGCGCCGAACACCACCGGATGCAGCACGGCCGTGTCGATGCCGACCATCTGCGCGCCGGTCGGGGACTGCATCATGGCGCGCACCGCCTTGCCGATCATGGTCCAGCGCAGCACCGCGAGCAGCAGCAGGCTCGCACCCACGGCGAACGCAAACACGACCAACCGGTTGGCGGTAAAGCGCGCGCCGGCGATCTCGACCGGGTCGGCGAGATAGGAGTAGCCGCGCAGATCTGCGCCCCAGATCAGGTAAACGACGTTCTGCACGAGAAACATGAGGCCAAACCCGACGAGCAGGCTGCGTGCCTCGATCACTTCGACCGCCGGGGCCGTGCGCGCGATGCGGTAGAAGCACAAGCGGTACACCACGAGCCCCAACGCGAACATCGCCAGCGCAACGATCGGCAGTGACAGCAGCGGGTTCAACTTGAACGTCGTGTGCGCAAGCCACGTGAGGTACGCGCCCAGCATCAGGAACTCGCCGTGCGAAATGTTCATGATGCGCATCAGCCCGTATTGCAGGTTCAGGCCGATCGCGACCACCGCATAGATGCCGCCGGTGATCAGCCCGGAGGCGGCAAGTTCGAGCCAGAAGCCCATGAGATCAAAAAGCCCCGCGGGAGGGTCCGCGGGGCTTTTGGAGTTACGCCCGGGTCACTTCCATTCCGGCTTCGGGTAGAGCGACGGACCGGTGGCGTTCTGCGGCGGCCAGACGACCTCGAACTCGCCGTTGCTCCACTGGCTGACGACGCCCGGCGTCGAAACGTTCTCGCCGTTCCTGAAGCGGATCTTGCCGATGATCGTGTCGAACTCGGCGCTTGCGATGTGATCGCGCAGCGCCTTGCGATCCAGCCCGACCTTCTCCACTGCCTGCTGCAGGATCTGCAGCCCCGCCCAGGCGTGCGCGCTCGCCCAACGATCCGGCTCCTTCTGCCAGCGCTTCACGTGCGCGTCGAAGTAGGCTTTCGCCTCGGGGCCCATCTTCGGATTCCAGGTGCCCAGACCCATCACGCCCTCGATGGTCGCCGCGCCCATGCGGTCGCGATAGATCGGAAACGCGGTGCCTACCGCCGCATAGAACACCTTCGGATTAAAGCCGATGGCTTTTGCCTGTCCGGTGACGAGGAACGTATCGGGGGGATAGCTCAGGCTGATGAACGCGTCGGGCTTTTTCGCCTGGATGTCCTTCAGCACTGGGGAAAGGTCCTTCACGCCGATCGGGTAGCTTTTGGTCTCGAGCACCTCGATGCCCTTTTCCTTCAGCGCCGCCTGCAACGCGGTGTTCTGCTCCAGGCCGAAGAGCTCGTCGACGTGAATGACCGCCGCGGTGCGCACCTTGCGCGCAACCATGAACTCCGAAAGCGCTTCCATCATCCGATCCGGCTGCTGCAGCAGCGCAAAGAAGTACGGATTCTTCATGCCCAGAAGTCGACGGCCGGTCGCTGTGGGCGAAAGCATTGGGTAGCCGTGCTTCTGTGCCAGCGGCATGACCGCGAAGTTCGCGCCGGTGCCCCACGGCGGCAGGATCAGGTCGACCTTGTCGCTGGTCATCAGCTTCTCGTAGGTCCGGACGACGGTCTCGGACTCGCTGCGGTCGTCGTAGCCGACCAGCTCAATCTTGCGACGCTTGCCCTTGATGTTCAGGCCGCCCGCCGCATTGACCTGCTCGGCCCACATGATGTAGTTCGGCTCCTGCGTCACCTGTGCGCCGGCGGCCCATGGACCGGTGCGCGCGATGGCGTAGCCGATCTTCACGGTGGCATCCTGGGCGTGCGCCGTCGCCGATACCGCCGCTGCCAGTGCGGCGAATGCAAGCCACTTCACCTTCCTCGCGAGAATCATCTTGGTCTCCTTGGGTCCCGGGGTTCCCGCCTGTTCTTGGCCGTCTTGCGGCGCGCGGCGGTAGGATCGATTTTCTCTTCTACCAGAGCACTTTACGTACCTACCGGAGAGAGTGTCAAGGCAGCCAATGTTTGCGCTCCAAACAATCATCGCCCGGACCCCGCGTGCGTGCGCGAAGCGCATCGAGACGTGGCCGGACCCAATCACCTCGGCTGTGGCGCCGGCGCGGAGCGGGTCGGGAGTAAAATGTCGCGTTCGACGCGAACCACGGAGGCAGCGATGAACGCACCCGCCCGGGCCGGACTGCCGGCCCTTCCCCTCAAGGACCCCAAGCTGTTCCGCAGCCAGTGCTATCTGGACGGCCAATGGGTCGACGCGGACAGCAAGAAGAACTTCCCGGTCGACAATCCCGCGACGGGCGAGATCTTAGGCACCGTGCCGGACATGGGCACGGCCGAAACGCGACGTGCGATCGAGGCCGCCGAGAAGGCCTGGCCGGCCTGGCGCGCGAAGACCGCCAAGGAGCGCGCGGTCATCCTGCGCAAGTGGTTCGAGCTGATGATGGCGAACCAGGACGACCTCGGGGTCATTCTCACCGCCGAGCAGGGCAAGCCTCTCGCCGAGGCAAAGGGCGAAATTGCCTACGGCGCTTCCTTCATCGAGTGGTTCGCGGAGGAAGGCAAGCGTACCTACGGCGACGTGATCCCGCAGCACCAAGCCGACAAGCGCATCCTCGTAATCAAACAGCCGATCGGCGTGTCGGCGATGATCACGCCGTGGAATTTTCCGAACGCGATGATCACGCGCAAGGCCGGACCGGCACTCGCTGCGGGCTGCACGGTAGTGCTGAAGCCCGCCGAGCAGACGCCGTTTTCGGCGCTCGCCATGGCCGAGCTCGCGGAGCGCGCCGGAATCCCGAAGGGCGTGCTCAATATCATCACCGGGGACGCGCCGACCATCGGCAAGGAACTGTGCTCCAACCCCAAGGTGCGCAAGCTCTCGTTCACCGGGTCCACGGAGGTCGGGCGCATCCTGATGAAGCAATCCGCGGACACCATCAAGAAGCTCTCGCTCGAGCTTGGCGGCAACGCGCCGTTCATCGTTTTCGACGATGCGGACCTCGACGCTGCGGTCGAAGGCGCAATCGCGAGCAAGTACCGCAACGCGGGCCAGACCTGCGTTTGCGCCAACCGCATCTATGTGCAGGATGGTGTCTACGAGGCCTTTGCGGCGAAGCTTGCGGAGAAGGTCAAGGGCTTCAAGGTCGGCGCCGGCAACGAGACGGGCGTAGTGATCGGGCCGCTGATCGACGAGCAGGGCATGAAGAAGGTCGAGGAGCATGTGGCGGACGCACTTGGCAAGGGCGCCAAGGTGGTTCTGGGCGGCAAGCGTCACGAGCGCGGCGGGCGATTCTTCCAGCCAACCGTAATCACGGGTGTGACGGCCGAGATGCGGGTCTCCGTGGAGGAGACCTTCGGCCCGGTGGCGCCGCTCTATCGCTTCAAATCCGAGGACGAGGTGATCAAGCTCGCCAACAACACCGAGTTCGGTCTTTCGGGCTACTTCTATAGCCGCGACATCGGCCGCATTTTCCGGGTCGCAGAACAGATGGAAACCGGCATGGTGTGCGTGAACAGCGGCATCCTTTCGACCGAGGTCGCACCCTTCGGTGGCGTCAAGCAGTCCGGGCTTGGGCGCGAGGGTTCGAAATACGGCATCGAGGAATACCTCGAGACGAAATACCTGCTGATCGCGGGCATCGACAAATAGCGATGCGCGCCGCGCCGGCACCCGTCCGGGGCGAGGAGTTCAGGGACGATATCCGCCGGGCCCTTCCCGCCGCGATCGTGCAGCGCCTTACGGCGATCTCGGCATGGCGCTCGGCCTGGGCTGTAGCGCAGGAGGTGCTGGCGCTTTTCGGCCTCATCGCCGCGGCGCTTTACTGGTGGACGCCGTGGGTCGTCGTCCCGTGCATGGTACTGATCGGCACGCGCCAGCACGCCTTGTTCGTGCTGGCGCACGACGCCGCGCATTACCGGCTGTTCGAGGCGCGCTGGCTGAACGATCTCGTCGGCCGTCTGTGCGCGGCCTTGCCGGGACTTTCGATGTGCACCTACCGCATCATCCATCGCCTGCATCACAACAACCTTTATGGTCCGCTCGATCCGGACACGGCGCTTCATGGCGGCTACCCTCGCGGCAAAGGCTACCTCGCAAGAAAGCTGCTCAAGGATCTGGCCGGGCTCACCGCCTGGAAGACCTATGCGTACTTCCTGGGCGGCGCGCCCGCACTAAATACCGAGACGAAGGTCGCAATGCGTCCGCTCGCCGACACCTCGCCGCGGCTGCGCGCCGAGGCGCACACCGACCGTCGAATCGTGATCGGCGCGCATCTTGCCGCGCTCGCGCTCGCCGCGGCGAGCGGAGTGTTGCTCGAGTATCTCGTGCTGTGGATCCTGCCGCTCGTCACGGTGGTACAAGCCATCCTGCGGTTGCGCGCCATCTGCGAGCACGGCGCCACCACGGATTTCACTTCCCCGCTCACCGCGGCACGTACTACCACCTGCGGGCCCTGGCTCGCGTGGCTGCTTTTTCCGCACCACGTGAATCACCACATCGAGCATCACCTTTACGCCTCGGTGCCGCACTACCACCTTCCGGCCTTGCATCTCGAAATGCAGCGTCATGGCCTGCTCGATGGCGCCGAAGTCGTGACATTCCGGGACACCCTCGGCAAGATCTTCGCCGATCCGACCCCGCGACCGGCATGATCGCCCGCGCTGCGTGCTGAAGCGTTTTCTCGCCCGCCTTGCGGCGCCGGCACCTGAACCTGCGCCCGAGCCGCTGCGGCGCACGCCACTTCGAGTTGAGCTCGACCCGCAGCGCCGGCGGGTGCTGAACGTCGGCGGCGGCAGCAAGACGATCGCCATTCCCGAACATTATCGAGGCTGGCAGCACCTGCTCCTCGATATCGATGCGCGTGGCGAGGTCGACGTCGTGCTCGATGCGCGAGACCTCGAGCTGCTCGAATCGGGCCAGTTCGACGCCGTGTACTGCTCGCACAATCTCGAGCACTACTACGCGCACGATGTGCGAATGGTCCTCGCCGGGTTTGCGCATGTGCTCAAGCCGGAGGGCTTTGTGGAGATCCGAGTGCCCGATATCGAGGGCGTGGCACGCACCATGCTCGAGCGCGGATTGGACATCGAGGACACGCTTTACGTCGCCCAGGTCGGTCCAATCACCGTCCGGGACGTGTTCTACGGCTACGGGCGCGAAATCGAGCAAAGCGGCCAGGATTTCTACGCCCACAAGACAGGATTTACGCGGGCCTCGCTCACCGGGGCACTGCAACGGGCCGGGTTCACGATCGTGCGCGCCCTCGATCCGCTCGGCGCCTTCGAAGTCCGTCTTGCGGCGACGCGGGCAGCGGATGGCGGTTTACTGGAAAGACATATCGCGCCACGAGGGCCCGGCTGATAGAATCGCGCCCTTTTGCGCACCCATTGCATGCCGCGCCCCGTACGTAACATCGCCATCATCGCGCACGTCGACCACGGCAAGACCACGCTGGTCGACAAGCTGCTGCGCCAGGCAGGCGCTTTTGCGGCGCACGAGCGGCTCACTGAGCGCGTGATGGACTCGAACGACCTGGAGCGCGAGCGCGGCATCACGATCTTCGCCAAGAACTGCGCAATCAACTACTCGGGTGTGCACATCAACATCGTCGACACGCCCGGCCACGCGGATTTCGGCGGCGAAGTCGAGCGAGTGCTCGGCATGGTCGACGGCGTGCTGCTGCTCGTCGATGCGGTCGAGGGGCCGATGCCGCAGACGCGCTTCGTCACCAAGAAGGCGCTCGCGCTCGGTCTCAAGCCGATCGTCGTGGTGAACAAGGTGGATCGCGACGGCGCCCGCCCGGACTGGGTGGTGAACCATACCTTCGAGCTGTTCGACAAGCTCGGCGCTAGCGAGGAGCAACTCGACTTCCCGGTGGTCTATGCCTCCGCACTGCAAGGCTGGGCGTCGCTCGAGCCCGGTGTTCGCGGCGCCGACATGAGATCGCTGTTCGAGACCATTCTCCAGCGCGTGCCCGCACCACAGGACGCCGGCGCGGACGGCCCACTGCAGCTGCAGATCTCGGCGCTCGATTACTCCAGCTACGTCGGGCGCATTGGCGTCGGCCGCATCCGACGCGGGCGCCTCCGGTCCGCGTCCGAGGTCGCGCTGCTCGTGCCGGGCAAGGACGCGGTCAAGGTGAAGGTGAACCAGGTGTTCAGCTTCCAGGGCCTGGAGCGCGTGGCGGTAGATCAGGCGCCTGCCGGCGAGATCGTGCAGTTCACGGGCGTCGACGAGCTTTCGATCGGCTGCACCCTGTGCGATCCGGAGCACCCCGATCCGCTACCCGCCCTGAGAGTCGACGAACCGACGCTCACCATGAACTTCCAGGTGAACAGCTCGCCTTTTGCCGGCACCGAGGGAAAATTCATCACCAGCCGCCAGATCCGGGAGCGGCTGATGCGTGAGCTATTCACCAACGTCGCGCTGCGCGTCGAGGATACGGCCGACGCGGACGTGTTCCTGGTCGCCGGACGCGGCGAGCTGCACCTCACGATCCTGGTCGAGAATATGCGCCGCGAGGGCTACGAGGTCGCGGTCGGCCGGCCGCGGGTGATCACCCGCAACGTCGGCGGCGAAACGCACGAGCCCTACGAACTGCTCACGCTCGATGTTGAGGAGCCTCACCAGGGCCCGGTGATGGAATCGCTCGCGGTGCGCCGCGGCGAACTCGTCGACATGGTTCCCGATGGCCGCGGTCGCGTGCGCCTCGACTACCGCATTCCCGCGCGCGGACTGATCGGCTTTCAGGGCGAGTTCATGAACCTGACCCGCGGCAATGGTTTGATGAGTCACGTGTTCGACGAGTACGGTCCCTGGAGGGGTGACATCCCCGGACGCCGCAACGGCGCGCTCGTCTCGCAGGAGAACGGCGAGTCCGTCGCATACGCGCTGTTCAACCTGCAGGAACGCGGCCGCCTCTTCGTCGGCCCGGGTGAAAGGGTATACGAGGGAATGGTCGTGGGCATCCACAGCCGCGACAACGACCTGGTGGTCAATCCGATCAAGGCGAAGAAGCTTACCAACGTGCGTGCGTCGGGTAAGGATGAAAACGTGCTGCTCACCCCGCCGATAAAGCTCACGCTCGAGTACGCCGTGGAGTTCATCGAGGATGACGAGCTGGTAGAGGTCACCCCGAAGACGATCCGCATCCGCAAGCGCCACCTTGCGGAGCACGAGCGACGGCGCGCCTATCGCGCCAGCCAGGGTGCCACGCTCGCGGCCACGGCCGAATAGCGCGTACGCGGCACCGTCGGGGGACGACAACGCCGGTCGACGTTAAACTGGCATGGCATGCTCTCGACAGGTTTCACTGCGCCACGAAAGCTCGCGCTTCCGCTGACGGCAGCGCTGATCGCCGCTGCGGCGGCGAGCGACGCGCGGGGACAACCCGCGACCGCAGCGGGATGTCTCGAACCGGCGAGCTGGGTCTCGCTCGATGCCGAGCAACCGACCAAGGCCGCCGCCGCCGAGGTGCTGCGCAAGGCCGCCCGTCGCGACATCGTGCTGCTCGGCGAGCAGCACGATGTCGCCGAACACCACCGCTGGCAGCTGCAGACGCTCGCCTCGCTGTACCTGCTGCGGCCCCGCATGGTGATCGGCTTCGAGTCGTTTCCGCGCCGCGTCCAGCCGACGCTCGATCGCTGGGTCGCCGGCGAGCTCCTGGAGAAGGACTTCCTCGACCAGTCGGACTGGAGTGCGGTATGGAGCTACCCGCCCGAGCTTTACATGCCGCTGTTCGAGTTCGCCCGTATGAACCGTATCCCGATGGTCGCACTGAACGTCGAGCGCTCATTTACGCAGACCGTCACACGCAAGGGCTGGGACGCGGTGCCCGAAGCGCTGAGAGAGGGCGTCTCTCGACCGGCAGTGCCGCCGCCCGCGTATGTCGACGCGTTGCTCGAGGTCTACAAGCAACATGCGCGCGACGGCGCGACGCCCGACCGGGCGGCGAGCCGCGACGATGCGGAGTTCAGGAACTTCGTCGACGCGCAAACGACATGGGACCGCGCCATGGCCGAGGCGTTGACACGCGCGCTGCATGGCGGCGCGCGGAACGATCGGCCGTTGGTCGTCGGCGTCATCGGTAGCGGACATCTGCGTTTTGGTCACGGTGTACCGCACCAGCTGCGTGCGCTTGGGGTGACCAGCATCGCAACCCTGCTGCCGATCGGGGCCGATGTCGATTGCGCCGAGGTCAAGACGGGACTGGCCGACGCCGTATTCGCGATCGCGAGGACTCCGCAGGCGCCGACACCCCGGCCGCGGCTTGGCGTGCGGCTGCAACAGGCCAACAACGAGATCACCTTGGTCGATGTGGTCCCTGAAAGCCTGGCAGAGGCGAGCGGGCTCAAGCGCGGCGACCGGATCGTGACGATCGCAGGCAAGGCGGTTACGGAGGTCGGCATCGTGATCGCGGCGGTGCGCGCGCAGCCCGCCGGAACCTGGCTGCCGATAGGCGTGCGGCGCGGAGACAGTAGCCTCGAGATCATCGTCAAGTTTCCTCGCGAGCCGTGAAACGGCCAGGTTTTCTCCTGCTCATCGCAACGAGCGTGCTCGTGCCGATGGCGGCGCACGCAACCCTGCCGCACCTCGATCTCGACCTGCGGCTTGATCCGAAATCGCGCGCGATGCACGCGGTTGCCGTCCTGCCTGGCGGGCAATCGCTTCGCTTCACGCTGCACCGCTCGCTCGAGGTCCGTTCCGCGTCGAGCGATGGCGTGCCGCTCGCGTTCGAAGCCGTCGGCGCTGCCAACTCCACTCGGCAATGGCACGTGCACACGCCGCGCGATACGGCCGTTCGTATCGAGTACGCCGGGACGCTGCCGACGCTCGATCGGTCGCTCACTCATCGCGATGTTCTGCAGAACATGACGCCGATGGCCTCGCCCGAAGGAAGCTTCTTACCGGCCGCAAGCGGCTGGTATCCCGCCCCCGGTCTCCAGTTCACGTATCGCCTGAAGCTGTCGCTGCCCGACGGGCAGCGTGGCCTGGTTGCAGGTCGCCTGGTCGACGAGGCCCTGCCCCGGGCCGAAGCGAAGTCCTACACGGCGACTTTCGAGTTTGCGCAGGGCGCCGACGGCATCGATCTGATGGCAGGACCCTACACCGTGCGCGAGAAGATCGTACCGAGAGCGGCGGCACGCCCCCTGCGCGTGCGGACCTACTTCTACCCCGAGATCGAAACTCTTTCCAGCGACTATATCGAGGACAGCCTGCGTTACATCACTCAGTATTCGCGGAGTATCGGCGAGTATCCGTTTAGCGAGTTCTCGATCGTCGCAAGTCCGCTGCCGACCGGGTTCGGCATGCCCACGCTCACTTACATCGGCGCCCAGGTGCTGCGTTTGCCGTTCATCCGCGCCACGTCGCTTGGCCATGAGGTCCTGCACAATTGGTGGGGCAACGGCGTATCCGTCGACTACACCACCGGCAACTGGGCCGAGGGGCTCACCACGTTCATGGCCGACTACGCGAACAAGGAGCGAGAGTCGCCGCGGGCGGCGCTCGAAATGCGCCTCGGCTGGCTGCGGGACTTTGCGGCCGTGCCGGCAGACGATCAGCGCCCGCTGGTCGAGTTCCGCGCGCGTACGCATGGCGCCGCGGCGGCGCTCGGTTACGGCAAAGCTGCGATGCTGTTCTACATGCTGCGCGACCTGATCGGTGAGCAGGCCTTCGAGCAGGGTTTGCGCGATTTCTGGCGTGCAAAGCGCTTTCGCAAGGCCTCCTGGACCGATCTGCGCGAGGCCTTCGAAAGCGCTTCTCGCCGCCCGCTTGCCGACTTTTTTGCGCAGTGGCTCGAGCGTACAGGCGGGCCGGCATTGGAATTGGAGCGCGCGAGCGCGGCGCCAAACGACAAAGGGGGCTTCGACCTCTCCCTCAGCTTCTCCCAAGCGGCGCCGGCGTACCGGCTCAGCGTGCCCGTAGAGGTCGCCTCCGGCGCGGACTCGCGTACCTACCGAGTCGATATTGACGCGTTGACGCAGCAGGCAAGGATCGAGCTTGAGCGCGTGCCCGACGGGGTGCGCCTCGACCCGCAGCTACGCCTGTGGCGGATGCTCGCACCCGAGGAGTTGCCGCCGATCCTGCGGCAGTGGATCCTCGCTCGCTCGCCCCGGGTCGCGGTTGCGAGCGCGGATTCAGCGCTGCGCGAAGCAGCGCTTGCGCTCGCCGAGCGCCTCTTCGAGCGTAAGCCGGCCGTTATCTCGCACCTCCAAGCAGCCCTGAGGGACAACGAGCCGATCCTGCTCGCCGGCATCCATGCCGCCATCGATACGGAGCTCGCGCGAAGCGGCCTGCCGCCCCGGCCCGCGACGCTCGCAGGCCGCGGCAGCGCCCAGGTCTGGACGATCGCCGCCGCGCCCGGCAGGGCGCCCGTCGCCGTGGTCTCCGTGCGCGACGCGCCAGCGCTGCGCGAGCTGCGGCGGCCCCTGCCGCATTACGGCTCGCAGAGCTATCTCGCCTTTGACGGCGCACGAGCGATTGAGCGAGGCATTTGGCCTGCGGCGGGCAAAGTGCACGCCGTGGCAAGGTAAGTTCGGCCTTTCAACGCGTCCCCTGCTATGATTTTTTCGTGCGCGCTGACGAGCGAGACCCACCCCTCCTGAATGCTGAGCACGCCGCCTTTATCCAGTGCGGCGTGTCGATCGGCGCCGCAACTCGAGGAAACAGCAACGAGCCCAAGGTCGCTCGCGCATTCGGCTGCCGAGTTTCCGCAGACCGGCGCCGGGTCGTGCTGCTTTTTCCAGTCAATCAGGCCGGCACATTCCTCGAGGCCGTCCGATTGACCGGCACGATCGCGGTCGTGTTCAGTCAGCCCAGCACGCATCGCACGATCCAGCTGAAAGGGGTCGATGCCTCTGCGGCAACGCTCGAGCCCGAAGATGCGGCGCTCTGCGCGCGCTATGCCGAAGCGTTCGGCGACGACCTGCTGCGGCTCGGCTATCGGCGCGAGTTCTCAAACGCGATCCTGGCCTTCGATCCCTCCGATCTGGCGGCCATCGCCTTCACACCCACGTCCGCCTACACTCAGACGCCCGGGCCTCAAGCCGGCACGCCGCTCAGGACCACCGCATGAGCCTCGGCGTGGACGCGATTCGTGAGTGCCTGGACGGCGCCGTGCCTGCGATCGTCGCCACCTGCGCGGAAGATGGCACGCCGAACGTCTCCTACGTCTCGCAGGTCCATTTCGTCGACAGTGAGCATGTCGCGCTCTCATTTCAGTTCTTCAACAAGACGCGCAAGAACGTACTCGCCAACCCGCGAGCAGCGGTGCAGGTGATCCATCCGGACACTGCGGCGCGCTATCGGATCGAGCTTGCGTATTTGCGCACAGAAACCGATGGGCCGCTGTTCGAATCGATGAAGGCAAAGCTCGCGGGAATCGCTTCCCATACGGGGATGAGCGGCGTGTTTCGTCTGCGCGGCTCGGACGTCTATCGCGTGCTCGACATCCAGCGCATCCCGGGCGGCGAGCTGCCGGCGCCGCCGCCGCAGCGAAATCTTCTTTCCGCGCTGCGTGCATGCAGTGAGCGGCTAGGCCAACGCAGCGACCTCTCCGCACTGCTCGACGAGGTGCTCGCCAGTCTTCAGGCGCAGTTCGACATTCGCCACGCGATGGTGCTGATGCTCGATGCGCCAAGGCAACGGCTCTACACCGTGGCGAGCTGCGGCTACCAGGAGTCCGGGGTTGGCTCCGAGATTGCGCTCGGCTGCGGCGTCATCGGCGTAGCTGCATCGCAGCGCACGCCGATTCGAATCGGCCACATGGCCACCGAGTACTCCTACAGTCAGGCGATGCGAGAAAGCGCCACGCAGGGCGGTCTGGCCGACAAGATCGAAACCGCAATTCCGTTTCCGGGTCTACCGAACGCTCACAGTCAAATTGCGGTGCCGATCTTGGCCAGCGGGCGCCTGCTCGGCGTACTGTTCGCAGAGAGCCGTGTCGACCTTCGCTTCGGCTACGACGACGAAGATGCGCTGGTCGCTGTCGCCGCCCAGCTCGGTACGGCGATCCACGCGCTGCAGCAGATCGCCGACAACCACGACGAGGCACCCGCAGTTGCGAACTCGCGCATCCCGGCCGCGGGCCACCCGGCGGTTATTCGGCACTACGCTGCGGACGACAGCGTATTCATTGACGACGATTACCTGATCAAGGGCGTTGCAGGCGCGATCTTCCGCAAGCTTATGCGCGACTACGCAGGTAGCCAACGCACGGATTTCACCAACCGCGAACTCAGGCTCGATCCGACGATCCGGCTGCCTGATCTTAGCGACAACCTCGAAGCGCGATTGATCCTGCTGGCGCGCAGGCTCGGAGAACGTTGCGCGTTCCTGCGCATTGAGAAGACCGGTCGCGGGCGCTTCCGACTGGTCGTCGGCCGAGCCGTGAAGTTGGTCGAGATCTCGGTCGACGCGGCGGCTTGAGCTGCCGCGTCGCATTCGCTCAGGCGACCCGCGGAGTAGGCGCGAGCGCCTGCATCAGCTTCACCCGGTCGCGCTCGCGCAGGTGAGGCAAAACGGCCCCGAGCGTCCGATCGAAGACCTCCGTCGGCGCCTCGCGTTGCATCTGACTCAGCATGGTAGCCCGCTCGGCGGGCGCAAGCGAAGGCAGCATCCAATGCAGCCCAAGCTCCATCACCGATGGCGAAATGGAAGCAAGCAGCGCTTCGTGCACGCGATGGAGCTCCTCGTCGCTGTGCGTCGCCCATAGCGCCGCGTTGTTTTCCGTTTCCTCGATGTGCATATGCTCGAGATTCTCGGCAACGAACAACGCCAGATTGCGGTACAGGCGCAGGGCTGCGACGGCTCGTGCCTCGCCCGAGGCGAGCTCGACCACGCATAGATCTCCCTCAAGAGCGTCGATTGCTTCGACGTGAGCCACGTGATCCTTCGCGGTTGCGGTGGAAGCGCCGCTGCGCCGCGCCTCCATCGCGCTGTGCACGAAGTCGTTCTCGTGCTCGAGGTGGCTGCGGCAGAACGAGAGCAGCGCGCGCACGCGCCCCAGCGTCTGCACGACGTCCTCGGCATCGAACGGGTCCATGCGTCCCGAGGCGACCAGCGTATCGGCCATGAAGCTGCGCATGCCCTTGTGAATTGCGGTGTACAGATCCACACGGCTCTGCGCGATATCGTGCCTCGTCCGGGCATGGCGGTTCTGCCCATCGGAGATTCTTGCGACAGCTTGTCCCATGTTGCGTCCCTTGAATGTGATGAGCGTTGCACGCTCGAGGACGCAAAGCTTAGAGATTGCCCGAGTGGGCGTTGCTAAATTGCGCTTAACTGAACCCTAAGACTTTCTTAAGGCGCCGGACCCGAAGACCTAGGCGACGGAGGGGGCGCTTTCAGGAGGCCGCGTAGACACCAAGGCTGAATGCGCCTGCTTCTTTCGACTTAAGACCTGCCTTAGAAGTCGTACCGCGCCCTGACGACCAGCTCGTTGCCGCGTGGTTCACCGACCGGCGGCGACGACGCGACGAATCCGACGGGCTCACCGATGCGAGCATTGGTCCCGGACCGAATGGGCTCAGCCGTGTCACCGGACTTAAATGCGAAGTCCAGCATCCACTTCTTCGGTTGCGCCGGTGCTGCGGCGAAATCGAACGATCGCTCGGTGAAGTTGCGTTTGGCACCGGAGGGCCGGCCCTCTAGCGACCCGACCGTCGTCGCACCGGACACGGTTACCCGCAGGCGCTCAAGGTTGATCGCGCTCGACCAATCGCCCGCAGTTGCAACCGGCGCCGAAAGGCAAAGGGCGCAGGCTACAAGCAGGTGTTGAATTCGCGGATTGCAGGTCATGTTTCGCGCGGTTCGGAGGTGGGCCCTTGTCCCGCGCTGCGGCAAGCGGGCTGATCCCATAGCTAGGCATGCTCCGCCTGGCGACCTTGACTGTCTGTGAAAGGCAACACAGTTCCACGAAAAATCAACCTTGGCCGACGCTCGCCGTGAAATTTGCCCGCAGGGAGCGAGGCCCAAAAACCGACTTCATTCCTGGATCATGCGCGGGCCGGACCGGCCCTAGGCGCCCGTCACGTGGCCCGGAAATAGGCCGTGAAGTGCGAGATCAGACGTTGAAGCGGAAGTGCATGACGTCGCCATCCTGGACGACGTAGTCCTTGCCTTCGACCCGCAGCTTGCCGTTCTCCTTGGCACCCTGCTCGCCCTTGCAGGCGACGAAGTCGGCGTAGGTCGCCACTTCGGCGCGAATGAATCCGCGCTCGAAATCAGTGTGGATCACGCCCGCGGCCTGGGGCGCGGTCGCGCCGACATTCACCGTCCAGGCGCGCACCTCCTTGGGCCCGACGGTGAAGTAGGTCTGCAGGCCGAGCAGCGCATAGCCGACGCGAATCAGCCGGTTGAGACCCGGCTCGTCGAGTCCCACGTCGGCGAGGAACGCGCGCTTGTCCTCGTCGGACATGTCGGCAAGCTGCGCTTCCAGCGCCGCGCAGATCGCCACCACGGGCGCTCCGTCCTTTGCGGCATAAGCTTCGACCGCAGCGAGCAGCGGATTGTCGCGAAAGCCGTTCTCGGCAACGTTTGCGACGTACATGGTCGGTTTCATTGTCAGCAGAAAGAGCGGTCTTAAGGTGGTCAGCTCTTCCTTCGACCAGGTGTGGGCGCGCGCCGGCCGTCCTTCGTCCAGCACCGCCTGAACCTTCTCGAGGACCGCCACCAGGCGTTGCGCTTCCTTGTCGCTCCCGGCCTTTGCAGCCTTCGCGTAGCGCGCAAGCTGCTTCTCGACGCTGGCAAGGTCCGCCAGTGCGAGCTCGGTGTGAATCGTCTCGATATCCGATACGGGATCGATCGTTCCCGAGACGTGCACGACGTTAGGGTCCTCGAAGCAACGCACCACGTGCGCAATCGCGTCGGTCTCGCGGATGTTGGCGAGGAACTGGTTTCCCAGCCCCTCGCCCTTCGAAGCGCCAGCGACCAGGCCGGCGATATCGACGAACTCCACCACCGCCGGGATCACCTTCTGCGGCCTGGCGATTGCCACGAGTGGCTCGAGCCGCGGGTCGGGCACCTCGACGATGCCGACGTTCGGCTCGATGGTGCAGAACGGATAGTTCTCCGCCGAGATCGATGCCTTGGTCAGAGCATTGAAAAGGGTCGACTTGCCGACGTTTGGCAAACCCACGATACCGCATTTGAGACTCACGACCGGCTAGTCCCGCACTGCGGCGCGCGTGGCGCAACGGCACCGGAGCCGCTTTGTTGGAGCCTCCCCTGCCTGTCGGGCAAGTCGACGATGCTGTTCACGAAGCTCACTGCTTTTCCTTGGTATGCAACTTGAGCATTGCGCCCTGCAAATCGCCTTCTAGACAACGCGGCAGGATGTCGATCGCCTTCGCGATCGAGGCGTCGATCGCCTCGCGCTCCTCCTGCGGGGGCCGGCGAAGCACGTAGTCGGCCACCTCGCTCTTGTCGCCCGGATGGCCGATGCCCAGCCGCAGCCGCCAGAAATCGAGCGAGCTCAGCCGCGCCGCGATATCTCTAAGGCCGTTGTGGCCGGCGATGCCACCACCTTGCTTCATCTTTACGACCCCCGGGGCGAAATCGAGCTCGTCGTGCACCACCAGAACCTCGTCGGCCGGGATCTTGAAGAAACCGGCCAGCAGCCCTACCGCCTTGCCGCTCAGGTTCATAAAGGTCTGCGGCAACAGCAGCCAGGCTCCGGTTGGTTCGTGTCGGCCAACAAAGGCGCTGTACTTTGCGTCCTTCCTCAGTGTGACCTTTTCGCGCACGGCGAAGCGCTCGACGAGCCAGAAGCCCGCGTTGTGACGGGTGGCTTCGTACTCCTTACCGGGGTTTCCCAGGCCAACAATGAGGCGGATAGTGGACATGTCTAAGCGGAAAGAAAAAGCGGCAAGGGCTGCAAAGCCCTTGCCGCCCTCGGCGGGTTGGGAAGCTTACTTCTTCTCTTTCTTCTCGCCTTTGTCGGCCTTCTCTGCAGCCTTGTCGCCGCCCTTGTCGGCAGCGCCCTCGGGTGCCTTCTCGGGCACGGCCTGCGCGGTGGTGGGCACCTCGGACGCGGCGGGTGCGGCCTGGGCCTCGGCGACTTCCTCCTCCTCGGTGATCAGTGCCGGCAGGATGACGGTGGCCACCACGGGGTTTTCCTTGCGCAGCACCGCCTCGACGCCCTTGGGCAGGGCCAGGTCCTCGACATGGATCGAGTTGCCCACCGACAATGTGCCCAGATCGACCTCGATGAATTCGGGCAGATCGTCCGGGAAGCAGCTGATCTCGAGCTCGTTCATGACGTGGCTCGCTACGCCGCCCTGCTCCTTTACTCCCGGCGAAATCGCGGCATTGACGAAGTGCAGCGGTACTTTCATGTGAATCTTCTTGTCCTTCGACACACGCTGGAAGTCCACATGCTGCACCTGAAGCTTGTAGGGGTGCATGTTGAATGCACGCAACAGTACCTGCTCGGCGGTCTCCCCGACCTTGAGCGTCAGAATCGAGGCGTGGAACGCTTCCCGCGATAGGTTCTGGAACAGGGCCTTGTGATCGAGCTCGATGTTGACCGCGGGCTTGTCACCGCCGTAGACAATGCCCGGCACCTTTCCCGCGCTGCGCAGACGGCGGCTCGCACCCGTTCCTTGCACCTCGCGTTTGCTAGCGTTGATTTCGATTTTCATGCATTGCTCCCAGTATGTCCCGCCCGTCCCGCGACCAGGCAAAAGCGGGGATTGAAAAAACTTCGCGTCACTCGATGAACAACGAGCTCACCGAGTCTTCGTTCGAGATCCTCAGAATCGTTTCGGCCAGCAGCCCCGCCACACTCAACTGCCGGATCTTCTTGCTCGCCAGCGCGTCCTCGCGCAACGGAATGGTATCCGTTACCACCAGCTCGTCGATATCGCTCGCCTCGATCCGCTGCACCGCGCCGCCGGACAAAACGGGGTGCGTACAGTAGGCGACCACTTTCGTGGCGCCCTCCTCTTTGAGCACCTGCGCAGCCTTGCACAGCGTTCCGGCCGTGTCGACCATGTCGTCCATGATGACGCAGGTGCGCCCGCTCACTTCGCCGATCACGTTCATCACTTCCGCGACGTTGGCGCGGGGGCGACGTTTGTCGATGATCGCGAGGTCGGATTCGAGCCGCTTTGCGAGCGCCCGCGCCCGCACGACGCCACCAACGTCAGGCGAAACCACGATCAAGTCCTCATAGCGCTTCTTCCACACGTCGCCAAGCAGCACCGGGGCTGCATAGATATTGTCCACGGGGATGTCGAAGAACCCCTGGATCTGATCGGCGTGCAGATCCATCGTCAGCATTCGAGACACGCCGACCGCGTTCAGCATGTTGGCCACAACCTTGGCGCTGATCGCCACCCGTGCGGAGCGCGGCCGTCGATCCTGCCGGCCGTAGCCGAAGTACGGAATCGCTGCCGTGACGCGCGCCGCGGAGGAACGCCGCAATGCGTCAACCATGATCAGCATTTCCATCAGGTTGTCGTTGGTCGGCGTGCAGGTCGACTGCAGCACGAACACGTCCTTGCCGCGTACGTTCTCGAGCAGCTCGACCATCACTTCGCCGTCGGAGAATCGTCCGACGACCGCGCGGCCGAGCGAGATGTTGAGATTGCGGGCAACGTCCTGAGCAAGCCGCGGGTTGGCGTTCCCGGTAAACACCATCAGGCGCTCGAGCGGCATGCTGTTCATCGCGGTCACCCTGCGTCCTAGTAATCCGTTGCCGGCCTTCCGGCGTGCTTGCTTGTCGGTTGGCTGGGGAGGAAGGATTCGAACCTTCGCATGCCGGAATCAAAATCCGGTGCCTTAACCAGCTTGGCGACTCCCCAGCAGAAAAACGTGCCTATTCCGCCCAATCCTGCAGCGGGTGACGCTCGAGGCCCCGCGTCACGAAAGCCCGCATCGTCTCCGGGAGCTGCGACTTGATGGCGCGCGCTTCGGCCTCGGTGGAAAACTCGGCGAACACGCATGCCCCTGACCCCGTCATGCGGGCATTCGGGCAGCGCGGCTTGAGCCACTCGAGATGCGCCGCAACCTCGGGACTGCGTGCGGTCACGACTGACTCCAGATCGTTGCGCCCGAGCCCCGCGAAAAAGGGCGGTATTGTGAGCGGTTTCGAATTCCGTGTCAATTTGGTGTCAGCGAAGATTTCTCTCGTAGAAACCGCGACTTGAGGCACCAAAACCAGGTACCAGGCGGCGGGCAACGAGAGCGCCCGGAGGCGCTCACCGATACCCTCTCCAAGCGCGTTCTCGCCGTAAACGAAAAAGGGCACGTCGGCCCCGATCTGCAGCGCCAGATCCAGAAGCTCGGCACGCCTGAGGTCGAGCCCCCATAGACGATTGAGGACCAGCAGCGCCGTCGCGGCGTCGGACGAGCCGCCCCCCAGGCCGCCGCCGATCGGTAAGGTTTTCTCGAGCGCGATGTCAGCGCCGAGCGGCCGCGCCGCGGGGCCGAGTCGAGCGAGCGCGTAGTCCTTCAGGCGCGTGGCCGCCCGCAGGCACAGGTCGTCCTCCGCGCTTACCCCGGGGAGCGTGTCGCTGCGCTGCAGGATGCCGTCCGCGCGCGGTGCAAGACCCACACGATCTCCATGCCCGATCAATCGCAAGACCGTCTGCAGCAAATGGTAGCCATCCTCGCGACGCCCCAGGACGTGCAGAAAAAGGTTCAGCTTGCCCGGTGCCGGATACCACTGCATCTGGCTCACCGCAGCGAGCGCCACTCGGAAATTGCGAGCCGCAATTCCAGCCCCGGGTAGGTGAGCCGCAGGCGCGACGGCAGCTCACCGTCATCGCGGAACGCCAGGTACTCGATCTTCCAGCCCGACTGCTGCAGTTCGGTAAGACGGCCGCGCCCGTCGCGCGTCTCGCGCGAAGGCCCTGGCGCGACACGCGCACGCACCCAATCGGCGAGTCCGGCAAGCGGCAGGCGAAAGCCGAGCACGCGATCGGTGAGGGTCTCGGCATCTTCCGCGCTGTATTCTCGCGCGTCATGCGTCGTAAGCGTGACGAGTGTGCGTTCGCGCACCACGCGCGCGACGCCTTGTCCGAACGGGTTGGTGATGAGGAGCTCATCGCCGTCCGCGCGATGGCGCCACGCGAGATTGCCGCTGGAGGCCTGTTCACCGTAGCGCACCGCGATGCGACCGGACAGCTCGAACTCGACCTCGTCGACCGAGGTCAGGGAAGAAAGCCCGGCGCACGCGGACAAGAGCAACGCCGCCGCGACGGCCAGGGCGCGCGAGACGGATCTCACTGCCTCAGGCGCTTGATGGTCTTCTGCAGCGTCTCGTTGTCCGGGTGGGCCTGAAGCGCCTCTTCGAGTATGCGCTGCGCCTCATCGCGCTCACCGCTCATCCAAAGCACCTCGACCAGATGCGCGCCGATCTCGCCATCGGGCCGCGAGCTGTAGGCGCGCCTGAGGTGCTCGATGGCGCCCTTGAGGTCCCCCTGGCGGTAAAGCACCCAACCCATGCTATCAACGATGAAATGATCCTGGGGCGCGAGCTCGAGCGCGCGCTCGATCAGTTTGCGCGCCTCCGGCAGACGCTCGTTGCGGTCGGCTAGCGAGTAGCCCAAAGCGTTGTAGGCGTGCGCGTGGTCAGGGCGAATCTGAATCAGCTTGCGCAGGTTGGATTCGAGCAGATCGAAGCGGCTCAGCTTCTCCGCAGTAAGCGCCAGGTCGTAGAGCAGGTCCGGCTGATCGGGCTGACGCTCGAGCGCCTGGCCGAGCATGACCAGCGCCTCGCCGGGCTCGTTCGCCTCGCGCAGCAGTTGCGCCTCGGCGATTACGAGCTGCACCCGCTGCTCGTCGGCCGTGGTCGCGACACGCCGCAGATACGCGCGTGCTTCGGCGAGCTTGCCCTGCTTGGCGAGTGCCTGGGCGGCACGCAGTCTCGAGGCAACGAAATGCTCTCCCCGCCCGATCGATTCAAACCATTCGATTGCGCGCATCCAGTGCTTTTGCTCCTCGGCGATCTGGCCGAGCGTAAAGCGCACGCCGTTTTCGTCGCGATAGCCAAGCTCGAGCAGCTTCTTGAGATTGCCCTCGGCGACCCCGTAATCCTTGAGCTGATAGGCGAGCAGGCCCACGGCATAGATCACATCCGTGTTGCCCGGATTTGCAGCAAGCAGCTTCTCGAACTCGCCGCGCGCCTGGGCGTAACGCTTGTTGGAGACCAAGAGGCGCGCATAGCTCAGGCGCGCCTCTCGACGCTCTGGAAACTTCTCGAGATACCCTGCGAGCGTGCGCTCTGCCTGCTCCGGAAATTTCTTCTGCAGCACTTGCGACTCGAAAATCGGAGCGAATTCCCAGTCCGGCTGCAGCGCGGAGGCGCGCCGGATCTCGCGCAGCGCGAGATCGTCGTCGCCCGCCGCGTACGCGGCCTGTGCCACCGCGAACACAGCCTGGGGCAGCGTGGCGTATGGCTCTGCGAGACGCCGCACCACGCGAAGATTCGCGGATTTGTCCGGATTTCCTGCCAGCAGGCGGTTGAGCTGCATGAAACCGTTGGGCAGATTGCTGCCGCGCGCCGTGAGCAGCTTGGCGAGAAACGGTTCGGCTTCGTCCACGCGCCGCGCGCTCACCAGCAGCGCGGTCACCATCTGCAATGCCTGCGGGGACTGAGCGTCGGTCTCGTGCCAGATGCGCGCCGCTTCGAGCGCGAAGTCCGGCATGCGTGCGTAATTCGCGATCTCGACCGCCCGTCGCGCAATGCGCGGGTCGCGGGTCTGGCGCGCGAGGTCCAGATAGGTCTGCGCGGCCAACCCGGGACTGCCGCGCTGCAGGGCCACTTCGCCGAGCAGGAACGCGTACAGCACTTCCTCGGAGAGGTCCTGCGTGGGCAGACGCTCGTCGAGCTTCTCGGCGCGCGAGGGGGCTGAAGTCTCCAGCGTGCTTTCGCTCTCTGGCGCGGCCTGCTGCGCCCAGGCCAGCGCGGGCCCTAGCAGCACCGCGCCAAGAAGGCAGGCCAAAGCGTTCAACAGGGGGTTCTTGATGATTTTCATTCGCAATCTATGCTGCTGCAGGGGATGCTCGCCCGCTCCAAGTCAATCCAATCCATCTTAGGTATATTTGATGCCCCGCACAAGCCGAGTCATTCGCCGGCCGTGCAGAAGTGCATGGACCGCTTTTCGTCGATCACGTTCAAATGCCGGAGCTTCCCGAGATCGAGGTAACCCGGCGCGGTATTGCGCCGCTCCTCACCGGCCGGACCATTTCCGGCGTCGCGGTGCGCGAACCGCGCCTGCGCTGGCACGTGCCCGACGCCGTGCGGGGACTCGCGGGCCTGGCCATACGCAGTGTGCGCAGGCGCGGCAAGTACCTGCTGCTCGATTGCGGTACAGGTCACCTGATACTTCACCTTGGCATGTCAGGAAGTCTGCGCGTGCTCGCCAGCGAAACCCCGCCGCAGAAGCACGACCATTTCGACCTGATGCTCGGGGATCGCTTGCTGCGGCTGCGCGACCCGCGGCGCTTTGGCGCAGTACTTTGGACGGCGGCGCGCGTGGAAGCCCATCCGCTCCTCGCAGGGCTCGGGCTCGAGCCGCTGTCCCGTGCGCTGGACGCGCGCCGGCTGCACGCACTGACCCGCGCTCATCGCGCCTCGATCAAGCAAGTCCTGATGGACGGACGCCGCATCGCAGGCGTGGGTAACATCTACGCGAGCGAGAGCCTGTTCCGCGCCGGGATTCATCCGCGCACCTCCGCGCGGCGCCTCTCGCTCGAGCGGTGCGCGAAACTCGCGGTTGCGATCAAGAAGACGCTGCGCGCGGCGATTCGCGCCGGCGGGTCGAGTCTGCGCGACTTCGTAAGAAGCGACGGCAGGCCAGGATACTTCCAGAACCAGACGCTGGTCTACGACCGCGCCGGCGCGCCCTGCAGCCTCTGTGGCACTCCGATCCGGCGAATCGCGCAGGGACAGCGCTCCACCTTCTACTGCCCGCGCTGCCAGCATTGAAAGGCGCGCCGCCTAAACCGAGGCCCCTAGCCTCCGAGCGCCTTGACCTTCTCGCTGAGCTTTGCCCGGACAAGGGGATGCACGAACTTGGAGACATCGCCGCCGAGCGTGGCGATCTCGCGAACCAGGGTTGCGGAGATGAACATGTGCTGCTCGGATGGGGTCAGGAAGATCGTCTCGACGTCGGGGTAGAGATTGCGGTTCATTCCCGCGAGCTGGAACTCGTACTCGAAGTCCGACACCGCCCGCAGCCCACGCATGATCACCCGGGCATCGTGACGGCGGATGAAATCGATTAGCAAACCACTGAAGCCGACCACCTTCACGTTCTTCACGTCGCTCAACACCTCGCGCGCGACCTCTACACGCTCATGCATGCTGAAGAAGGGCCGCTTGGTGCGGCTGTCCGCGACGCCCACGATCAGTGAGTCGAACAGCAGGCTCCCTCGACGCACCAGATCCTCATGGCCGCGCGTGAGGGGGTCAAACGTCCCGGGGTAGACCGCTGCGATCATGCTCGCCCCACTGCAAGAGTTGGAAATGCACCTGTCCGGCACGCGCGCGCTTCATTTCGTGCCACGGCTCGGCCAGCGCAATGGGCGCTGGGCCCTCCGTATAGACCCTCGCACCCCGCACCAGATGCGCCGGCAACCGTTCAAGCAGCGCCGGAAGGGCATTCTGCCTGAAGGGCGGATCGAGGAAAACCACGTCGAAGCGTTCACCCGGGCGCGCGAGCCATTCCGGCGCATCGGCCCCAATGATGCTGACCTGCGACGCGCCAAGCGCAGCCCGGGACCGCTCGAGCGCCGCAAGCGCGACGCGGTTCTTCTCCACCATCAGCACGCGCGCCGCACCGCGCGAGGCGGCCTCGAAACCCAGCACGCCGCTACCAGCGTAGAGATCGAGACAAGCGAGCCCATCGAGATTCTGCCCAAGCCAGTTGAACAGCGTTTCTCGAACGCGATCGGGCGTCGGGCGCAGATCGGCGACCGTGGGCACGGCGATCTGGCGGCGCCGCCATGCCCCGCCGACGATGCGCACGCGCCCGGGCGCCTTGCCGCGTGAGCGGGGTTTCGAATCGGGCACTGCAGGAACCGTTTGATAGAATCGGGCGCCAATCTTAGCGGCTTTCCTGCAGCAACTCCTCGTGCTTGGCCTGGCAAACACATTGCGCTCTGACAAAACCTCCTGGACCGCCCGCCTGAGGGCCGGACTTGCGCGCACGCGAGAGGCGCTCGGTGGCGGACTCGGCCATCTTCTGGGGCGGCGCAAGGTGGACGAGGCGCTTTACGAAGAGCTCGAGGCGGCTCTGATCACCGCCGATTGCGGCGTCGAGGCGACGCGATGGATTCTGAGTGAGCTGCGCACGCGCGCGCGCAGGGCCGGCATCGTCGAGGGCGACGCGCTCAAGGCGACCCTCAAGGAGACCCTGCTGGAACTCGTGGGGCCGCTCGAGCGCGCGCTCGACCCGAGCATCGGTAAACCCTTCGTGGTCATGGTGGCAGGCGTTAACGGCTCGGGTAAGACGACATCGATCGGCAAGCTCGCCAAGTGGTTTCAGACGCAGGGTCACAGCGTGCTGTTGGCGGCAGGGGATACGTTCCGCGCGGCCGCGCGCGAGCAGCTCGTCGCCTGGGGCGAGCGAAACGGCGTCACGGTGATCACCCAGCAGTCCGGCGATGCGGGGGCGGTGGTGTACGACGCGGTGAGCGCGGCGCGCGCGCGCGGCATCGACGTCGTACTCGCCGATACGGCCGGGCGACTGCCAACACAGCTGCACCTGATGGACGAGATCAAGAAGGTCAAGCGCGTCATGGCCAAGGCGATGCCCGAAGCACCGCACGAGGTGATGCTTGTACTCGACGCCAACACCGGACAAAACGCGCTGGCGCAGGTCAACGCCTTCGACGATGCGCTCGGACTTACCGGGCTCGTGCTGACCAAGCTTGACGGCACTGCACGGGGAGGCGTGATTGCGGCAATCGCGAGGCAGCGCCCGATACCATTACGTTTCGTCGGAGTGGGAGAGGGGATCGACGATCTGAGGCCCTTCTCCGCGCGCGACTTTGTCGAGGCGCTCGTTGATTAGTTTCTCCGCGGTATCCAAGCGCTACCCGGGCGGGCTGGAAGCGCTGAAAGGCGTTTCGTTCACGCTTGATGCAGGGGCGCTGGCGTTTCTCACCGGCCATTCGGGCGCGGGCAAATCTACTTTGCTCAAGCTCATTCCGGGAATCGAACGGCCTACCTCGGGCTCGGTCATCGTCAACGGTCAGAACGTCGGGGCGCTGAAGCGCTCGGCGATTCCGGTTCTGCGTCGAAATCTAGGACTGGTGTTTCAGGACCAGAAGCTCCTCTACGACCGCAGCGTCTTCGACAACGTGATGCTGCCGTTGTCGTTCACCGGGCAGCCAAGGCGCGAATCCGCGCGGCGCGCGCGTGCGGCGCTCGACAAGGTAGGGCTGCTCAAGCGCGAACGATCGAATCCGATTCAGCTTTCGGGCGGTGAGCAGCAGCGGCTTGCGATCGCGCGTGCCGTCGTCAATCGGCCCGCCGCATTGATCGCAGACGAGCCGACCGCGAATCTGGACGCCGAATCCGCCGCGCAAATCCTGGACATCTTCGTCGCATTCAACCAGGTCGGCGTTACGCTTCTCATCGCCACCCACGACCAGGCGCTGGTCGAGCGTTACGGCCGACGCGTGCTTCACCTTGCCGAAGGACGGCTAGCCGGAGAAGGCGCGACGAGATGATCGGCTGGTTTCGGCAGCACTGGCAGGCATTCGGTGCGGCGCTCCGCAAGCTCTCGGGTCAAAAGACGGCGGGACTTGCAAGCGCCCTCGTGATCGGCGTCGCACTGTCGCTTCCAGCGGGCGGCTATGCACTGCTCGAGAGCCTGCGCGCGGTGGCCGGACGGCTTTCGCTCGATCCCCAAATCTCCGTGTTCATGCGTCTGCAGGCGAAGCGCGCGGAGCTGGAGGCCGTAAGCGCGCGGCTGAAGGCCGATACCCGGATCGCGCAGCTGCGCTTCGTCCCGAAGGAAGCCGCTTTGGACGAGCTCAAGGCGACCGAGGGGCTCGCCGAGGTCGTCGCTGCGCTCGGTCGCAATCCCTTGCCGGATGCGTTCGTGGTGCGCTCGCGCGACACGCGCGCCGAAGCGCTCGATGCCCTGGCGTCCGACCTGCGCAACCTTCCGTTGGTGGCCCATGTGCAGGTGGATTCGGCTTGGGCGCGGCGTCTCGCCGCGCTCGCCGCCCTCGGCAGGACGGCGTTGCTGCTGCTCGCGGCCCTGCTAGCGTTCGGACTGGTCGCCATCACCTTCAACACGATCCGGCTTCAGATCCTGACGCAGCGCGACGAGATCGAGGTGTCCAAATTGATCGGTGCCACCGACTCGTTCATCGGCAGGCCTTTCTTCTACCTCGGTCTTCTGCTGGGCCTTGCCGGAGGCGCAGTGGCTCTCGGAATCGTCGGGGGCGGGCTGGCGTTGCTGAACGCACAGGTGCACACCCTTGCCGAAAGCTATGGTTCCGAATTCCGCTTTGCGTTCCTCTCGCTATCGGACACGGCAGCCGTCTTGCTTCTGGCGGGCCTGCTCGGTTGGCTCGGCGCATTCATGTCAGTGAGTAGATACTTACGTGAAATAGAGCCAAAATAGTATGTTGCTGGGAGTTCTCGGGTGGAACCGGACAGGCGATTAGCACTCTAAGATCATGAGTGCTAGACTTGCCGACGGGAGGAAAACAGCATGCATGCGACGACGATGACATTGCCGGTCGCCGTTCCAACGCCCATGGCGGCGGGGAGCCTGGATTCCTATATCCAGACGGTCAATCGCTTTCCGATTCTGAGCGCGGAAGAAGAGCGCTCGCTTGCCCGACGCTACCGCCAGCACAACGACCTCGACGCAGCCCGCCAACTGGTGCTTTCGCATCTTCGGCTGGTGGTTGCGATCGCCCGCGGCTATCTTGGTTACGGACTGCCGCACGCCGACCTGATCCAGGAAGGCAACATTGGCCTGATGAAGGCCGTGAAGCGCTTTGACCCGGCGCGCGGTGTGCGCCTGGTGTCGTTTGCGATCCACTGGATCAAGGCCGAAATGCACGAATTCATCCTGCGCAACTGGCGGCTGGTAAAGGTCGCGACGACCAAGGCGCAGCGCAAGCTCTTCTTCAACCTTCGCTCGATGCGCAACGGGCTCGGGCCCCTGAACGCGGATGACGTGCAACGCATCGCCACCGAGCTCAGGGTCAAGCCCGAGGAAGTCACCGAAATGGAATCGCGGCTAACGGGCCGCGATATCGCGTTCGAGGCTGACGACGACGAGGACAGCTACGCGCCGGCTAGTTACTTGGCCGCCGATCACGATGCCGAGCCTTCCAGGCTTCTCGAAGCCGAGGAGACCGGAAGGATGCGCGCCGATGGCCTGAAAACCGCGCTCGCGGGGCTCGACGACCGCAGTCGCCGTATCATCGAGGCGCGCTGGCTGCGGGAAAAGGGCGCTGCAACGCTGCACGACCTCGCAGGCGATTTCGGAGTGTCGGCGGAGCGCATCCGCCAGATCGAGGCGAAAGCCCTCGAGAAGATGCGCAAATCGATGGACCGTTCGGGCACCGCGCCCCCTGCAGCGAACTAGCCCCGCTCCTTTATCAGCACACGCAGGTCCGAGGCGAGGTCTTCGCCGATGCGCTCGTGCCGAACGAACAGGCGCAGTCGTCCCTGGGTGTCGATGACGTAGCTCTGCGCGCTGTGATCGACGCTGTATTCGCCCTGCGTCGATCCGGCGCGCTTCTCAAAGTAAACCTTGAACTCCTTGGCAGCCCGCTGCGTTGCGGGCAAGTCCCCGTAAAGGCCAACGAACTTCGGGTCGAAGGCCGTCACGTAATGGGCGAGGACCGCTTGAGTATCGCGCTCGGGGTCGAGCGTGACGAACAGCACCTGCACGCGCTGCGCGTCGGAACCGAGCTGCTGCAGCGCGAGCTTGACCTCACCGAGAGTGGTGGGACAGACGTCCGGGCAGTGCGTGAAGCCGAAGAAGAGCACCACAACCTTGCCGCGATAGTCGACCAGAGTTCGCGCGCGGCCGGTATGATCGACCAGTTCGAGCACCTTGCCGTAGGGTGCGCCGGTGATGTCCGTGCTTTTGAACTTCGGCGCGTCGTCGCAGGCCGTAAGCGCGATCAGCGCCGCGAGCGCCCCAGCCCTAAACGAACAGGTAGTGATCAACGAGCAACGCCGCAAACAGGGCGGCAAGATAGACGATCGAGAAACGGAATGCCTTGTGCGCGACTTGATCGCTGTAGGCGAAACGGATGCGCAGCGCATGCACGAAGAACCAGACGCCGAGCACGCAGGCCGCGGCAAGGTAAAGCTCCCCGCTCATGCGGATCGCGTAAGGCAGCAGGCTGACGCCGAACAGCACCAGGGTGTAGAGCAGCACCTGCAGTTGCGTATACGCTTTGCCGTGGGTCACCGGCAGCATCGGCAACCCCGCCTTGGCGTAGTCCTCGGTACGGTACAGCGCGAGCGACCAGAAGTGCGGTGGAGTCCAGGCGAAAATGATCAGGAATAGCAGCATCGCCTCGGTCGTGACTTCGCCCGTGACGGCGGCCCAGCCCAGCACGGGCGGCATGGCGCCCGAGGCGCCGCCGATCACGATATTCTGAGGTGTTGCCGGCTTGAGAAGCACCGTATAGATCACCGCGTAGCCGACGAATGTCGCCAATGTCAGCCACATCGTGAGCGCATTGACGAACTGCAGCAGCAGCCACAGGCCCGCCCCTCCGACGACACCTGCAAAAACAAGCGTTTGCGCACTGCTCAATGCGCCGCGCGGCAGTGGCCGCCAGCGCGTTCGCTGCATCACTGCGTCGATCTTCTGCTCGACCAGGCAGTTGACGGCCGCAGCCGCTCCCGCGACGAGCGCAATGCCGAGCGTCCCGGCAAGCAGAATCTGCGGCGGCACCATGCCTGGCGTCGAGAGGAACATGCCGATGACGGCAGTGAACACAATCAGCGCGACCACGCGCGGCTTGGTCAACGCGTAGAACGCGCGAGCGCGCGCCGCGAGGTTGCGGGTCAGGCTGGAGGAGGAAAGTCCCGGTGCAAACACTATTCAGAGCGGGCGCGATCGCAACCCTTGGAAAGCGCGGCAGTTTATCATGGCACGCCGCGCCTGGGCGAGCGCCCGCTCGGCAACGGCCGAGACGCGATCAGCCGATCTGCGAGTACTTCAGCAGACGCTTCAGATCCTTGAGCATGCGCGAGGGATCCGGATCGCGGGGAAAGCGCATCATGATGTTGCCCAGCGGATCGACCACGAAGATGTGATCGGCCTGGCTTGTGGCGACGGGAAACGCTGTCGCGAAACCGGGATCTGCGCTGCGCACGACTTTCGTGCCCTCGAACGCGGCGAGCAGCGCCGCCCTGGGTGTCCCCGCACCGGCGAGGACCCACAATCGCTCCACGCGCTCCAAGTCCCTGCCGAGCGCGCGCCGGATCTGCCGCATGTAGTACAGCTTCTTCTCGCAGTAGGCATCGCAGTCGGGCGCATCGAACTGCACCAGAACCCACTTGCCGCGTAACGACGAGAGCTTGAGCGGCGCGTCGTTCACACGCACAAGGGTTGCGTCCGGAATGCTGCGCGGCTCGACGAGTTCGCCGTAATTTCCCGACCCGCCGGGTGCCCATTGAAGCTCGTAGGCGAGCCAGGCCGCCGCCATTGGGGAAGCGAAGAACGCCGCGAGCAGCAGCAGCTTGACGCGGCCGCGCTTGACCGGGTCAGCGGGAAGCAGGCTCATCATGACGAAAGGAAAGAACCAGAAACAGAACCACGGCGAGCATGGCAAGCGAATACCACTGCAGTGCATACATTTCGTGCTTCTCGACGCCGGCATCCAGACGCGGCCATACGCGCGTCAGATCGTCATCGGCCGCGGAGCGCTGCTCAATGACGATCGGTAGCAGCGCGAGGCCGGTGGTGGCTCGATACTCCTCCAGGCGCAGGTTCTGGAGCACGCTGCCCCGAACTTCGTAGCCCGAGGGTTCATAGGCGCGCGGCAAATGCTCGAGCGCCAGACCCTCGATCCGCTGCATGCCGGTCGGAGTGCGCACATGCGGAATGCTGCTGCGTGGCGCAGGCGCTTCGATCCAGCCCCGGTTGACGACCACGTGCAATTCACTATGCGCCAGCCGCAGCGGCGTGATGACCTCAAAGCCGGGCCGACCTTGCCGAATTCGGTTGTCCAACAGTACCGTGTGCTGCGGCAGAAACTCGCCGCGCGCAGCAACGCGCGTCATCGCGAATTCACTTGCGACAAACTGGCGCGCCGGCAGCTCGCGCGCCGGTCCGGCGAGCCCCGTCTCGAGACGCGCCGCAAGACCGCGCTTTTCCTCGGCGCGGCCGGACTGCCAATTGCCGAGCGCGACGCCTGCCGCGCTCGCCGCGACGGCAAGCGCGAACGCCCACACTCTGGGCCGAAAGCTGCGGTTGAGCACTCTGAGCGGCATGCGTTCCTGCACGGTAAAGCGCGCGTTACACTGCGGTCTCGATGCGCTACGTCGTGATCGTCATTCTCGTGCTGATCGTCGCCAGCCTGGGCTCGGCGCTTGTGTTCCTGGTGCGCGATCGCAGCGAGTCAAACCGCACGATCAAGGCGCTCGCACTGCGCGTCGGATTATCGATCGCCTTGTTCCTGTTTCTGATGGCCGGCTTCTACTTTGGTTTCCTCCCGGGCCGACTGTAGCGCTTGCGGCAAGACCTAACCAACCACCGGCGGGAAACGCCGCGCCGCGTCGGGACAACGTCAAAAAAAATGCCGCATCAGATGCGGCATTGATACTTCTCCTCCCGGGCGCACTACGGAGCCAAGAGCCCTCGCGCGCGCTCCTCCTTGTTGTGCGGTTCGCGCTACAGCCAATAGACGAAGATGAACAGGCCCAGCCACACCACATCGACGAAGTGCCAGTACCAGGCCACCGCCTCGAACGCGAAGTGATGATCGGGCTTGAAGTGCCCGCGCAGGCAGCGCACGAGGATCACCATCAGCATGATTGCGCCGACGGTCACATGAAAGCCGTGAAAGCCTGTCAGCATGAAAAACGTGGAGCCGAACACACCGGTCGTCAGCTTTAGGTTGAGATCCCTGTACGCGTGGCCGTATTCGTAGGCCTGCACCCCCAGGAAGATGACCCCGAGCAGAACCGTCAAGAACAGGAACACGTTCAACGTAAGGCGCTTGTTCTCCTTGAGCGCCCAATGCGCGATGGTAACCGTGACGCCCGAGCTCAGCAGCAGCAGCGTATTAATCGCAGGCAGCCCCCATGCGCCCATCGGAGAGAAGCGTTCGGTAAACGCCGGGCCCGCCGAAGGCCAGGCTTCCGAAAAGCCGGGCCATACCAGCTCAACCGACTCCAGGTTGGCCAGATCGGGCACCGACAGCACTCGAATGTAGAACAGCGCACCGAAGAACGCGGCGAAGAACATCACCTCGGAAAAGATGAACCAGCTCATCCCCCAGCGGAACGAGACGTCCTCCCAACCGCCGTACTTGCCCGACTCCGATTCGTCGATCACATCGCCGAACCATCGGAACATCATGTACAAGAGGATCACGGAGCCCAGCGCAACCGAGATCCAACCTGCGGAGGCGTCGTTGAATACGAACACGGCGCCGATTGCCATGAGGAACAGCGCGGTTGAGCCAAAGATCGGCCACGGCATCGGCTGCGGTACGTAGTAGTGACCGCGCTGCGCTTGGGTGCTTCCGGACTGCGCCATTTTCTCCCCCGCCTTCCCTGAATTCCGTTGGTCGTTCGGCTAACTTGCCACGACGATGCGCACGATGCTGAGCAGCGTCAGAATGAACAGTACCGCGCCGATCAATGCCGCGGCGATTACGTGCAACGGCTTGATGCGCACGCTCTCGCGCTCGTGATCCTCGCGCCGGCGCACCCCGACCAGGCCCGCAACTACCGTCCTGACCACGGCGAGAAACGATGCGTCCTTCATTATGCGTTCCATTTCAGCTCTTTCCGCCCAGGCCCGCGACCTCGAAGAAGGTGTAGGAGAGCGTGACGGTGCCGATGTCCGCCGGCAGCGCCGGATCGACCAGCAGCACCACCGGCATCGTCCGGCGCTCGCCCGCTGCAAGCGTCTGCTGCGTGAAGCAGAAGCACTCCAGCTTCCTGAAGTACTGGCCCGCGTGGGTCGGGCCGAAGCTTGGCACCGCCTGCCCGGTCACCGGGTAATCCTTTTCGTTCACGATCTCGTACTCGATCGTCGTGAGTTCGCCCGGGTGCACCGCGACGTGGCCGGCCAGCGCCCGGAAGCGCCACGGCATGCGATGGGTATTGGCATCAAGCTCTATGGTCACCGTGCGCGTAGTGTCCACCTGCGTATTGACCGGTACCGCGTCGCGCTGAACCAACGAATTCACGCCGAGCGCGATGCAGATCTGCTCGTAGAAGGGCACCAGCGCGTAGCCAAAGCCGAACATGAGCACCGCGACCAGCGACAACCGCGCGAGCAGCCGCTGGTTGTCGCGCTCGCGGGTGCCTTCGTTGATCCCCGCAGCGCTCATCCCCTGAGGACCCAGTACTTGGCGACGATGCCCAGGAACGAGGCGATCGCGATCGAAGCGAGCACCAATGCCGTCTTGGCGTTCTTGCTCATCGGAGGCTACTTCAGCACCGGAGGCGTCTCGAACGAGTGGTAAGGCACCGGCGTCGGCAGGTGGGTCCACTCGAGCGAATCGGCGCCTTCCCAGGGCAGCTCGGGCGCCTTTTCGCCGCTCCTCAGTGCCTTCAGCACGATGTACAGAAACAGCAGCTGCGACAGGCCGAAGCCGAACGCGCCGATCGAGGAGATCTTGTTCCACATCTCGAACATCAGCGGGTAGTCCGGCACGCGGCGCGGCATGCCCGCGAGGCCCGAAAAGTGCTGTACGAAGAAGGTGACGTTGAAGAAGATCATCGTCAGCCAGAAGTGCACCTTGCCAAGGGTCTCGTCGTACATGCGCCCGGTCCACTTCGGAAGCCAGAAGTAGATTCCCGCGAATGCCGCAAACAGAGCTCCGGCCACCATGACGTAATGGAAGTGCGCGACCACGTAGTAGGTGTCGTGCAGCTGAATGTCGATCGGCACCAGCGACAGCACCAGGCCGGTAAATCCGCCCAGTGTGAAAAGGACCAGGAATCCGATCGCGAACAACATCGGCGTCTCAAAAGTGAGCGACCCCTTCCACATGGTGGCGACCCAGTTGAACACCTTGACCCCGGTGGGCACCGCGATCAGGGTGGTCGCGTACATGAAGAACAGCTGCCCGGTGACCGGCATGCCGACCGTATACATGTGATGCGCCCATACGATGAACGACAGGATGGCGATGGCCGATGTCGCGTAGACCATCGACGCGTAGCCGAACAGCGGCTTGCGCGAGAACGCCGGCAGCACCTGTGAGACGACGCCAAATGCCGGCAACGCGATGATGTAGACCTCGGGATGGCCGAAGAACCAGAAGATATGCTGGTACAGCACCGGATCGCCGCCGCCCGCCGCGTTGAAGAACGTGGTGCCGAAGTGCCGGTCGGTGAGCGTCATGGTCACCGCCCCGGCCAGCACCGGCATCGCGGCCACCAGCAGGTACGCGGTGATCAGCCAAGTCCAGCAGAATAGCGGCATCCTCATCAACGACATGCCCGGCGCGCGCATGTTGAGAATGGTGGTGATGATGTTGATCGAGCCCATGATCGAACTCATCCCCAGCAGGTGGACCGCGAAGATTGTCAGGTCCATGCCGATGCCCATCTGCACCGTCAGCGGGGCGTACATGGTCCAGCCCACCCCCGGCGCGCCGCCCGGCACGAAGAACGAGATGATCAGCAGCGAGCCGGCGAAAGGCAGCAGCCAGAACGACCAGTTGTTCATCCGCGCAAACGCCATGTCGGGCGCACCGATTTGCATCGGAATCAGCCAGTTCGCGAAGCCGACGAACGCGGGCATGATTGCACCGAACACCATGATCAGACCGTGCATGGTGGTCATCTGGTTGAAGAAATCCGGATCGACCACCTGCAGGCCCGGCGAGAACAGCTCCGCACGAATGACCAGCGCCATCACGCCGCCGACCATGAACATGATGAAGCTGAACCACAGGTAGAGCGTGCCGATATCCTTGTGGTTAGTGGTGGTGATCCAGCGCATCACCCCACCGTAACCGCCCTGGTGGCCATGATCGTCATGCGCGTGGTTGTCGAGGACTGCGCTCATCGGGTATCTCCTGATTCCCTGATTCCGGTGTCTCCGCGCCCGCAGTTACTGGCGTAGCGCCTTGACGTCACTAGGCTGAACGGTCTCGCCCGTCTTGTTGCCCCAGGCGTTTCGCGTATAGGTGATGACCGAGGCAAGCTCTGCATCCGAGAGCTGCTGGCCGAACGCCGTCATGGCGGTGCCAGGCTTGCCATTCAGCATCAGCTTGATCTGGTCGTTCTTCGGCCCGAGCACGATCTTCGAGCCATCAAGCGCGGGAAATGCGGGCGGCACGCCTTTGCCGCTCAGCTGGTGGCAGGCGACACAATTGGCCGCGTACACCTTGGCGCCGCGCTGCGTGAGATCGTCCTGCGCGACTGCAGCAACTATGCTTTCGCCGCCGGTCGCGCTCAGTTTCTTCTTCTGTTCGCTGACCCAGACGGTATAGTCCTCGGGGCTGACCACGCGCACCACGATCGGCATGAAGCCGTGCTCCTTGCCGCACAGCTCGACGCATGCGCCGCGGAAGGTTCCGAGCGTGTCGGCCTTAAACCACATGTCGCGGATAAATCCGGGCATCGCGTCCTGCTTGGCCCCGAAGGCCGGGATCCACCAAGAGTGAATGACGTCCGCCGCCGTGGTCAGCACACGCACCTTCTTGCCGATCGGCACCACCATCTCGTTGTCCACCTCGCGCAAGTAGTGATCGCCCTTGGGCGCGCGGCCCTCGATCTGGTCGCGCGGCGTGGTGGTGGTGGAGATGAAGCTGATTCCCTCGCCTTCACCCTTGATGTAGTCGTAGCCCCACTTCCACTGATAGCCGGTGACCTTGATGGTGATGTCGGGGTTCGTCGTGTCCTTCTGTGCGACGACCGTCTTGGTGACGGGCCAGGCGATGATGATAAGGATGATCGCCGGGATGACCGTCCAGATGATCTCGACGGTCGTATTTTCGTGGAACTGCTCGGCCTTGTGCCCTCTCGATTTGCGGTGCGCATACACGGAATAGAACATGAAGCCGAACACGCCAACGAACAACACGGTCACCAGAATCATGACGTATTCGTGCAGTCCGTGGATGTCATGCGCGATGCTCGACACCGCCGGCTGAAGGTTCCACTCGAGCGCCGCGGCCATTCCGGGCACTCCCGCGCCGAGCATGAGCGCCGCCCACAACGCCGATTTTGATGGCCGCGCAATCCTGCGTGCCGACATTTCCACCATCTTCGACCTCTCCCGATTCATGCCTGCAACCGTTTCGCCAACTCCGCCGCAAGCTCGACGCGCGCTTCCGCATCGAGGTGGCGACCGATCTCCAATTCCGTCGCGGCATCGCGCAACGCCACGCGCGCGCCATAGCCTTCCTTTCTCTCGAGCCGCACCCGCGCGCGGCGCGGATCCAGCTCGTAACGCGCCAAGCGCTGCGCGTCCTCGATCTCAATGCTCAACCTGCCGTTCTCGAGATCGATGCGCTCGCAATCCGCCGCGTGCCGCGCAGTCACCGCGAAGGCGGCGCCGAGCAGCAGCACCTCGAGGCCGGCAAACGGCAGGATCATCCACGCGCCGAGCGCGGCGAACGCCGATGCGATGCCCACGCTAGCCAAAGCGAGCATCGCGAATACCTTCATCAGTCCGGCCGGGGAAATCGAGCAGTTGCGTCGCAACAGCAGCCGAAATCCGCTCGCCCTGTCCTCAAACCGAAGCTCGCGCCGCGGGATGTCGCTGATGACCGTGCCCAAGGAATTGTCTCGCGCTGAACGGATTCACGGCGCCCTTAGCATCCCGCGCCTCGGAAGCCGGAAAAAGCCCGGCTAAGTTACCATAAGCGCGCGGCCTTCTCAATCGAGAAAGCCGAGGTAAATCCATAGGTTCGCGCTTTTGAAGCCCTCAAGATCTTTTATGGCTGGCGAGGTCGAAGCGCACGATCGCCTTGCCCTCGCGGGCCCGTGGCGGCGCCTTCCAGGCGTGACCGTAGACCACTTCATAGGTCGCCGGAAGCCGCGCATCGCGTACCTGCGCCGCCAAGCCCTGGCGCAGCCGCTCGCGAAAGCCTCGCCCGGCGAGCCCCCTGGGGCGCGACGTGAGCGCCGAGGATTGCCCGCTCGCGCGCAGATCGGCGAGGAACGCATCGCCGTCGCCATAGGTCAGGGTGACGACTTCCATATCCATTACCGGCGCCGAGAATCCCGCCGCCACCAACTGGTCGCCGAGGTCATGCATGTCCATGAATCGGTGAACACGGGCCGCACCCGCCGCCCGGCGCAACTCATTGAGCGTGTCGGGGCCGAGCGTGCTGAACATGAGCAAGCCTTCGGCATGCAGGATGCGACCGAACTCCTTGAATGCGGCGAGCGGCTCGCCGAGCCAATGCAACGCCATGTTAGACCACACCATGCCCACCGAGGCCCCGGCGATCGGCAGAGCCTCGAGCTGCGCACAAACCACGTCCGGCGA
>JBFKUL010000002.1:0-34198 GCA_041635755.1 Burkholderiales bacterium
CAACAAGGACGCGCGTTGCTGGAACCGCGACGTGATTCACACGTTGAAGAAGCCGTTCAAGAAGAACACCGGCATCGCGGTGCTGCGCGGCAATCTGTGCCCGGACGGCGCCATCATCAAGCCCTCGGCGGCCACTCCCAAACTGCTCAAGCACCGCGGCCGCGCCGTGGTGTTCGAGGATATCGAGGATTTCCACAAGCGCATTGACGACCCGAATCTCGACATCGACGAGCGCTCGATCATGGTGCTGAAGAACTGCGGGCCGAAGGGCTACCCTGGCATGGCGGAAGTCGGCAACATGCCGCTGCCGCCAAAGGTGCTGAAGAAGGGCATCACCGACATGGTGCGCATCTCGGATGCGCGCATGAGCGGTACCGCATACGGCACGGTGGTGCTGCATGCCTCGCCCGAGGCGGCCGCGGGCGGCGTGCTGGCGTTGGTCCAGAACGGCGACGAGATCGAGCTCGACGTCGCCAAGCGCCGCCTCGAGCTCTTGGTGAGCAAGAAGGAACTCGCGAAGCGCAAGGCAAAGTGGAAGGCGCCCAAGCCGCCGCTCGAGCGAGGATACTGGCGACTTTACTTCGACCACGTGCTGCAGGCGCACGAGGGCGCGGACCTCGATTTCCTGGTGGGCCGCAGCGGACCCTTCGTCCCTCGCGACAACCACTAGCCGCGCAACACGCACACCCGCGCCGGCGGTCTCGTCAGGGCGCCCCCTGCGGTGGTACCCTGCCCGCGACGGACAGAACCGTTTTTTCGTAGGAGCAAGGCCATGCTGCAAGCCGCCGATCTGATCATCCGATTGAATGCCGCGGACGACGTCGTCATCGCGCGCGTCGAGATCCCGGCCGGCACCATGATCGCGCGCGAGAACGTACGCGCCGAGGTCACCATCCCGGCCGGGCACAAGATCGCCGTGCGCGGCATCGAGCAGGGCCAGCCGGTCAAGCGCTACAACCAGATCATCGGCTTCGCCACCAAGGCGATCCGGCCGGGCGAGCACGTGCACGTGCACAACCTCGCCATGGGCGAGTTCGAGCGCGACTACGCCTTCTGCAGCGACGTGAAGCCGATCGACTACGTGACGCCCCAGGCGACCTTCCAGGGCATCGTGCGCGCCGACGGGCGCGTCGCGACGCGCAACTACATCGGCATCCTGACCAGCGTGAACTGCTCGGCTACCGTGGCGCGCATGGTCTCCGACCACTTCCGCAACAACCTCGCCGACTACCCGAACGTCGACGGCGTGGTGGCCCTCACCCACAAGACCGGCTGCGGCATGGCCACCAATGGCGAAGGCATGGAACTCCTGCAGCGCACGCTGACCGGCTACGCGCAGCACCCCAACTTCTATGCGGTGCTTAATATCGGCCTGGGCTGCGAGGCGAATCAGATCAACTTCTGGCTCGACAGCGCGAAGCTCAAGACCAGCGACAAGCTGCAGGCCTTCACAATCCAGGAGAAGGGCGGCACCACCAAGGCGGTCAAGGACGGCATCGCCCGCATCAAGGCGCTGCTCCCGGAGGCGAACAAGGTGAAGCGCGAGCCAGTGCCCGCGAGCCACCTGATCCTCGGGCTCGAATGCGGCGGCTCCGACGGTTACTCGGGCATCAGCGCCAACCCCGCGCTCGGCGCGGCGGTCGACTTGCTCGTGCGCCATGGCGGCACCGCGATCCTCTCTGAGACGCCCGAGGTTTATGGCGCCGAGCACCTACTCACCCGTCGCGCGGTGACGCGCGAGGTCGGCGAGAAGCTGCTCGCGCGCATCCGCTGGTGGGAGGATTACACTGCGCGCAACAAGATGGAGATGAACAACAATCCTTCGCCCGGAAACAAAGCGGGCGGCCTTACCACCATTCTCGAGAAATCGCTCGGCGCCGCGGCCAAGGGCGGCACCATGAACCTGGTCGATGTCTACAAGTTCGCCGAGAAGGTCGCCGCGAAGGGGTTCGTCTTCATGGACACGCCGGGCTACGACCCGGTCTCGGTCACCGGCCACGTCGCGGGTGGCGCCAACGTCGTGTGCTTCACCACCGGGCGCGGCTCGGTGTTCGGCTGCAAGCCTTCGCCGTCGCTCAAGCTCGCCACCAACACCCGCCTCTACCAGAACATGGAAGAGGACATGGATATCAACTGCGGCACCATCGTCGATGGCACCGAGACCGTGCCGCAGGTCGGCGAGCGCATCTTCAAGCTGATCCTCGAGACCGCCTCGGGCACGCAATCGAAATCCGAGGGGCTCGGTTTCGGCGAGGACGAGTTCGCCCCCTGGGTGGTCGGCGCCACGATGTGACCCGGGGCAGCGAAGCGCGGTTTGCCTCGGCTCGCTAGGGGAACGGCGCCTCGCGCTCGCCACCGTGCGGGCCGTAGAACATCACCCAGACGGCGAAATCGTCGCTGAAGTCCTCGAAGCGATGCTCCATGCCTGCAGGCACGAACAGAACGTCGTTCAACGCGACGCGCACGCGCTCGCCGCCGCGTACAAAACTGCCCTGGCCGCGCGCCACGACGTAAATCTCGTCCCGGTCGTGCGGCGTTTGCGGGTCGACGCTCTTCGGCGCGTAATGCCGCAACTCGAGGCTGCCGTGCTCGAACAGCAGTGCCGAACGGCGCCCTTCGGGCAGCGGCGCCGCTTCAGCTTCAGCGAGCCTCTGGTGCCAGGCCGAACTTACGCCGCCTTGCGCCATTTGATCGAGCAGCCGATGGAGGGCACCTGGTCCTTGGGTCCTTTGCCGGTCTTCGAGATCTCGCGCATCGCCTCGAACAACTCGCGCTTCGCCTCGGGCATCGCGCTCCGCCCCGAAGCGTCGAGCCGCCCGCGGTATTGCAGCTCGAGCCGCGCATTGAAGCCAAAAAAATCCGGCGTGCAAACAGCGCCGTAGGCCTTGGCCACGTCCTGCGTCTCGTCGAAGACGTAAGGAAACGGGAAACCCTTCTCCTTGGCCACCTGCTTCATGTTATCGAAAGAGTCCTCGGCGTATTCCGCCGGGTCGTTCGACATGATCGCCACGGTACCCACGCCGAGGGGTGCGAGATCCCTCGCGTCGCGCACCAGCTTTTCGATCACCGCCTTGACGTAGGGGCAGTGATTGCAGATGAACATCACGAGCAGACCGTTCGGCCCACGCGTCGAGGCGAGCGTGTGCCGCTTGCCGTCGACGCCCGGAAGATCGAAGTCCACCGCCTTCCAGCCGAAATCGCAAATGGGATTCTTGGTGCTGACCATGAGGATGCTCCTGCTGACTGCGACGCTACAATGCTAGCATCATGCGCCACCGGCCCGCACGCGCACCGCGCTTTCATTTGGACGCCGAGCTGCGCAGCGGCACGCGTATCCTCCTCTCCGAGCGAGCCGCGCATCACGCGCTTCGAGTGCTGCGTCTGCGCCCGGGCGACGAGGTCGTGCTGTTCAACGGTCGCGGCGGCGAGTATCAGGGAGTGCTTGCGAGCGCCGGACGTCGCGGCCTAGCGGCCGAGGTCGGCGCCTGGCACGACGTCGAGCGCGAGTCCCCGCTCGATGCGACGCTCGTGCAAGGCCTTTCCTCGGGCGAGCGCATGGATCTCACCATTCAGAAGGCGGTCGAGCTCGGCGCGAGCGCCATACGGCCGGTATTGACCGAGCGCTCGGTGGTGCGTCTCGCGAGCGAGCGCGCGCGCAACCGCCTCGAGCACTGGCGCCGTATCGCCGTCGCCGCCTGCGAGCAGTGCGGCCGCAACCGGCTGCCTACGCTCCACGCTCCGGTTGCGCTGGCCGACTACTGCGCGCAGCCCGACGACGCGTCTCTGCGCCTGCTGCTGGCACCCGAGGCGACGGTCGCGTTGCGCGATTCGGTCGCGCGCATCGGGCGCACCGTCGCGCTCGCCGCGGGTCCCGAATCGGGGTTCACGGCAGCCGAGGAGGCGAACCTGGCGGGCGCCGGTTTCATCCCCGTGCGGCTCGGCGCGCGCGTGCTGCGCACCGAGACGGCGGCGCTTGCCGCCCTTGCGGCGCTCAACGCGCTGGCGGGAGATTTCTGACCGCTACTTGATGCTTGCGCGCTCGCGCTCGAACAACGCAAGCATGCGCTGATCGCCCGAGGCGCGCGCGATCTCGAGCGCGCTCCTTCCTTCGGCATCGCGCGCCGAAAGGTTGACGCCACGGGCATGAAGATAAAGCTCGACCGCCAGCGCGTCGTTCCGTCTCACCGCTTCGAGAAACTGCTGGGCGTCGTGGTACCTCAGACCCATGGCATGCAGATCCTTGCGCGCCTGCAGCGCGCGCTCGACCGCGAGCGGCTCAGGTTGCAGCGCGGCCCGCGCCCGCTCGCGTCGCGCGAGCCCCACGAGGTCCTGGGCCACCGCCGCGACCTGGCCGCGGTATTGCGGCGGCATGTCCTCGAACATCTCCTGGAAGAGGCCTTGCGCGGCGCGGTTGACGTCCTCGTTCTCGCCGGCGAGCATCGCGTCCACGCCCTTGTTCATGGCCTGCGGATCGGGCGATTGCGCGGCAATGCGCACGAAGGAGTGCACCAGCGACAGCATGCGGCCGAACGTTTGCCAGTCATCGGCTGCGGGCGAGCTGGCGCGGACGGCCGCGGAGGAAGCGAAAAGGGCCAAAGCGAGCGTGGCGCAGATCAACCGCATGGGCGTCTCCCGGCAAGGGGTCTCTATGACTGTGCAACGTATCGCAGCACCCTCAGGTTGACCCTGATCGAATCAATCTCTGCGCAAACAACTGAATAGCTTAGAATTTCGAAAAACAACGCGCAGGGAGAACATGTCGGGCACCGTGAATCCTGAGCAGTTCGTGCGCTGGTTTCGCCAGGCCGCACCCTACGTGCACGCCTTTCGCGGGCGCACCTTCGTCATCGCCTTTGGCGGTGAGATGGTTGCGGACCGCGCGCGCTTCGCCCATTTCGTACAGGACGTAAACCTGCTCGCGGCGCTCGGCATCCGGCTGGTGCTGATCCATGGCGCACGGCCACAGATCGAGGCGGAGCTCAAAGCCAAGCGCTTGCGCTCACGCTACACCAAAGGCCTGCGCATTACCGACGAGGCGGCGCTGGTGGCGGTGAAGCATGCCGCCGGCGTGCTGCGCGTCGAGATCGAGGCGCTGCTCTCGCAGGGTCTGCCCAACTCACCGATGGCGGGCGCGCGAATACGCGTCGCTTCCGGCAACTACATCACCGCGCGGCCGATCGGCGTGCTCGATGGCGTCGACCTGCAGTTCACCGGCGTAGTGCGCAAAGTCGACGCCAACGCGATTGCGCGGCGCCTGGACGCGGGCGAGGTGGTGCTCGTGCCGCATGTGGGGTACTCGCCGACCGGTGAAGTGTTCAACCTCGCCTGGGAGGACGTCGCCGAAAGCGTCGCCGTGGCGCTCAAGGCCGAGAAGCTGCTCATGTTCACCGACAGGCTGCCCGCCGACGCCAGGGGCGAACCGCTTGCCGAGCTCACTGCACGCGAGGTGGAGGCGCTGCTGCGCAAGAAAGAGCTCGGCGCCCAGACCCGGCGCGCGCTCGAGCATGCGCTGCGCGGTCTCGCCGCGGGCGTCGCCCGCGTCCATCTGGTGACGCGGCGCGTATGGGGCGCGACGCTGCTCGAGCTGTTTACCCACTTCGGCGTCGGCACCATGATCACCGCCGATGCCGTGGAGCGCCTGCGCGCGGCGCGCATCGAAGACGTGCGGGACATCATCGCGCTCATCGAGCCGCTGGAAGCCGACGGCACGCTGGTCAAGCGCAGCCGCGAGCTGCTGGAGCGCGAGATCGGCAACTTCCAGGTGATCGAGCACGACGGCGCGATCCTCGGCTGCGCGGCGCTGTATCCATTTCCACAGGCCAAGAGCGCCGAGTTCGCATGCCTTGCAGTCGCCTCCGGCAATCGGGACGCGGGCTATGGCGAGCGGCTGCTCAAGGCCTGCGAGGATCGCGCACGGGCGCTACGCATCCGGCGCGTGTTCGCGCTCACTACGCGCGCTGCGCACTGGTTCCTTTCGCAAGGCTTTAGGGCGGCGGACGTCTCGGCGCTGCCCGAGGAGCGCAAGTCGCTCTACAACTGGAAGCGCGGCTCGAAGGTGTTCCTCAAGCGCCTCTAGCGCGACGCGCCGTCGAATCCATCTCGCTATAATGCGCTAGTCGAACTGCGGAGTTGCTGCAATGGCAAGAATGGTGAAATGCGTGAAGCTCGGCCGCGAGGCCGAGGGCCTCGATTTTCCGCCCCTTCCCAACGAACTCGGCAAGCGCATCTGGGAGAACGTCTCCAAGGAGGCGTGGGCGCAATGGCTCAAGCAGCAGACCATGCTGGTGAACGAGAACCGGCTCAACCTCGCCGACCCACGCGCGCGCAAGTACCTCATGGAGCAGACCGAGCGGCATTTCTTCGGCGAAGGCGCCGAGGTCGCCTCGGGCTACGTACCGCCCGAGAAGTAGTCGCAGACGCACAAAGCAAAAAGGGCCGGGGCGACCCGGCCTTCGCTTTTGCGCCGCACGGCTCGGCGCTACTCAAGCAGCTCGCGCTCGACCTGCTCGAGCGAGACGTGGCGCACGTCCCGCCCCTTGACCATGTAGACGACGTACTCGGCCATATTCTTGGCATGGTCGCCGATGCGCTCGACCGCCTTGGCGATGAACAGGATCTCCAGCGAGCGCGTGATGGTGCGTGGATCCTCCATCATGAAGGTGATCAGCTGACGCATGATGGCGCGGAACTGGTCGTCGACCGCCTGGTCCTGCTTGACCACCCGCATCGCCTCGGACACGTCGAGCCGCGCGAAGGCGTCGAGCGACTCGCGCAGCATCGCGAGCGCCCGGTCCGCGACCCGCGAGAGGTCGATCTGCGGCATGTGCAGGCGTTCGGCGGTGTGGATCAGCTTGGCCATGCGGGCGATCTTCTCGGCCTCATCGCCGATGCGCTCGAGGTCGGTGATCGTCTTGATCACCGTGATCAGAAGGCGCAGGTCGCCCGCCGCCGGCTGGCGCCGCGCGATGATGTGGCTGCAGGACTCGTCGAGCTCGACTTCAAGCGCGTTCACGCGGTGATCGTCCGCGATCACCTTGTCGATCAACTCCATGTCGCCGGCGATGAGCGCTTGCATCGCCCGCGTGATCTGCTCCTCGACCAGGCCGCCCATCTGCAGCACGCGCGAGCGCACGCTTTCGAGCTCGGCGTCGAACTGCTTGGAAATATGCTCTTGCATCCAGGCCTTACCTCTCTTGAACAATAGCCTATCACGGCGTTGATGACAGCCGCGTGACGCGGCCTCAGGTCGGGCCGGCGATCGAACGCACGCCCTCCGCACCGGCGAGCAACAGCAGGTCGGCAGGCCGGCGCGCAAAAAGGCCATTGGTAACCACGCCGGCGATGCCGTTGAGCTCGGTCTCGAGCGCCGGCGGATCGAGAATGGTCAGCCCATGGCAGTCGATGATGAGGTTGCCATTGTCGGTCTTGTAGTTCTCGCGCAACTCGGGATGGCCGCCGAGTGCGCGCAACGCGCGACCGACGTGGCCGCGTGCCATCGGAATCACCTCTACGGGCAGCGGGAACTTGCCCAGCACGCTCACCAGCTTCGAAGCATCGCAGATGCAGACAAATTTCCTTGCGACCGCAGCGATGATCTTCTCGCGCGTCAGTGCCCCGCCACCGCCCTTAATCATCGTCAGGTGCTGCGTGACCTCGTCGGCACCGTCGACGTAGACCGGCAGCTCATTGACGCTGTTCAGATCGAACACCCGGATGCCGTGCTTCCTCAAGCGCTCGGCGCTCGCTTCCGAAGCGGCGACTGCGCCCTCGATGCGGCCCTTGATGCCCGCGAGGGCGTCGATAAAGAAGTTGACCGTCGAGCCCGAGCCGACGCCGACCACAGCGTCCTCGACCACGTGCTTGAGCGCCTCGCGGGCGACGCGCCGCTTGAGTTCGTCCTGGGACACGGCGCGCTCGCTATCGTTTGCGCTGGGGCGGCATGTCGGTGCACACCCCCTCGAAGAGCTCCGCCGCCATGCCCACCGATTCCCCGAGCGTGGGGTGAGGGTGAATGGTCTTGCCGATGTCGGTGGCGTCCGAGCCCATCTCGATGGCGTGCGCGATCTCGCTGATCAGATCGCCGGCGTTGGTGCCGACGATGCCGCCGCCGAGCAACCGGTGGGACTCGGCATCGAAGATCAGCTTGGTGAAGCCCTCGTCGCGCGCGTTGGCGATCGCGCGGCCCGAGGCGGCCCACGGAAACTTCGCCACCCCCACCTTGGTGCCCGCCTTCTTCGCCTCCTCCTCGGTGAGGCCGGCCCATGCGATCTCCGGGTCGGTGTAGGCAACCGACGGAATGACGTGCGCGTCGAAATGCGCCTTGTGGCCGGCCGCCGCCTCCGCTGCGACGTGGCCTTCGTGCACCGCCTTGTGGGCGAGCATCGGCTGCCCGACGACGTCGCCGATCGCGAAGATATGCGCGACGTTGGTACGCATTTGCGAGTCGACCGCGATGAAGCCACGCTCGTCGACCGAGACACCCGCCTTGTCGGCGCCGATCTTCTTGCCATTCGGCGTGCGCCCGACCGACACCAGGATCATGTCGTAGAGCTGTGGCTCGGGCGCGCCCTCACCCTCAAACCACGCCTTCAAGCCGGCCGCGCCGACCTCGACCTTGGTGGTCTTGGTCTTGAGCAGAACGCGATCGAATCGCCTGGCGTTGAATTTCTGCCACACCGTCACCAGGTCGCGATCCGCCCCGAGCATCAGGCCGTCGAGCATCTCGACCACGTCCAGGCGCGTGCCGAGCGTCGAATACACCGTGCCCATCTCCAACCCGATGATGCCGCCGCCGATCACCAGCATCTTCTTGGGCCTGCTCTTGAGCTCGAGCGCGCCGGTGGAATCGACGATGCGCGCGTCTGCGGGAAGGAACGGCAGCTTGGCGGACTGCGAGCCGGCGGCAATGATTGCGCTCGCGAAGCGCACGGCCTTCGTGCCCTCCTTGGTCTGCACACCAAGATGATGCGCATCCAAAAACGTGCCAGTGCCGGTAAGCACCGTCACCTTGCGTGCCTTGGCCATGCCGGCGAGGCCGCCGGTGAGCTTGCCGACCACCTTGTCCTTGAATGCGCGCAGCTTGTCCATGTTGATCGTCGGCTCGCCGAAGGCGATGCCATGGTCCGCCATGGCGCGTGCGGCGTCCGTGATCGCTGCGGTGTGCAGCAGAGCCTTCGAGGGGATGCAGCCGACGTTCAGGCACACTCCGCCGAGCGTCGGATAGCGCTCGACCAGTACCGTCTTCAGGCCCAGGTCGGCGGCGCGAAACGCGGCCGAATACCCGCCCGGCCCCGCACCCAGCACCACGACGTCGCATTCGAGATCGGCGGCTTGTGCTTTCGATCCGGAAGCAGTAGGCGCAGCAGTAGCGCCGGGCCCCGCTTTTGGCGCGGCAGCGCTCGCCTGCGCGGCCGCGGGCTTGGGCGCCTCCTTCGGCGCGGCCTCCTTTTTCTGCGCTGCGCCCCCCGTCTCAAGCAACAGGATCAGGGTGCCCTGCGAGACCTTGTCGTTCAGCTTGACCTTGAGCTCCTTCACCACGCCGGCGTCGGGCGAGGGGATCTCCATGGTCGCCTTGTCCGACTCGACCGTGATCAGCGACTGCTCCTTGGCCACCGTGTCGCCGGGCTTGACCAGCACTTCGATCACCGCGACGTCCTTGAAATCGCCGATGTCGGGAACTTTGACTTCGATCGGGCTGGCCATTTCGGGAATGCCTCTTTAGGAAGATAAGTCGTCGCGCTGCGGCGCGTGCGCCGTCGCGCGGCGCCGGTGCTACAGCAAAGTGCGACGGATATCCGAGAGCACCGAGCTCAGGTAGGTCGTAAAGCGCGCCGCCGAGGCCCCGTCGATCACCCGGTGGTCGTAGGACAGCGACAGCGGCAGCATCAGGCGCGCGGCGAACTCCTTGCCGTTCCATACCGGCCGCATCGCCGAGCGCGAGACGCCGAGGATTGCCACCTCCGGCGCGTTGATGATCGGCGTGAACGCGGTGCCGCCGATGCCCCCCAGGCTCGAGATCGAAAAGGTGCCACCCTGCATATCGCCGGGCTTGAGCTTCTTGTCACGCGCAAGCTTCGAGATCTCGCCCAGCTCGCGCGCCAGGTCGTACACGCCCTTGCGGTCGGCGTCCTTGACCACCGGCACCACCAGGCCCTCCGGGGTGTCCACCGCCACCCCGATATGGAAGTATTTCTTCAGGATCAGGTTCTCGCCGTTTCGATCGAGGCTCGCGTTGAATTGCGGAAACTGGCGCAGTGCCGTCACGCTTGCCTTGATGAGAAACGCGAGCATGGTCAGCTTGACGCCCTGCTTCTCGGAATCGGCCGCGCTTGATTTACGGAACGCCTCGAGCTCGGTGATGTCGGCCTCGTCGAACTGGGTGACGTGCGGGATCGAGATCCAGTTTCGATGCAGCGCCGGGCCAGAAATCTTCTGGATCCGGGTAAGGGGCTTGGCCTCGGTCGGCCCGAATTTGGCGAAATCGATTTGCGGCCACTCCGGCACGTTGAACGGCATCGCGCCGCCACGCGCCGCAGGTGCGGCCGCCGCCGCCGGCTTCTGCGCGATCACGCCCTTGACGAAGCCCTGCACGTCTTCCCTGAGGATGCGACCCTTCGGCCCACTCCCCTTCACGCGCGCGAGATCGACGCCTAGCTCGCGTGCAAATTTGCGAATCGAGGGACTCGCGTGTGGCTTGGCGCGAGAGGCCTCCTGTGGTTCGACCGGAGCGGGTGCGGCGCGCGCGATCACTGGCGGCGTCGGCACCTCGGCCGAGGCGTCGAACTTCGGCGCCGCCGGCGCGCGCTCGGTCGCGGTCGGTGCCGCTGGCGCTGCTTCGGCCGCGCCCGGCGCGGCGCCTTCGCCCGCAAGCGTCAGGATCTCGGAGCCTTGCGAGACCTTGTCGCCCAGCTTCACCTTGAGATCCTTTACTACGCCCGCCGCCGGCGAGGGAATTTCCATGGTCGCCTTGTCTGACTCGACCGTGATCAGCGACTGCTCCTTCGCCACAGTGTCGCCGGGCTTGACCAGCACCTCGATTACTGCGACATCCTTGAAGTCCCCGATATCGGGAACACTAACGACGCTCGGCGCTGCGGGCGCTGAGCTCGGAGCCTTCGCTGGCGCGGCGGCTTTCTTGTCCTCGGCCGCTGGCGCGGGTTTCTTCGGCGCCTCCGGAGCTTTCGTGGCCGCGCTCCCCGGGGCCTTCGCCTCGGCGGCAGGCGCCCCGCCGGACTCGAGTACCAGGATGGCGGCGCCCTCGTTCACCTTGTCGCCAACCTTGACCCGCAGCTCCTTCACCACGCCGGCGGCCGGCGAAGGGATCTCCATGGTCGCTTTATCCGATTCGAGCGTGATCAGCGACTGCTCGGCGCTGACCGAGTCGCCGGGCTTGACCAGCACTTCGATCACCGCGACGTCCTTGAAGTCGCCGATGTCCGGGACCAGCACTTCCTTGATTGCGCCCATGTGCGTGGCGCGGTGCGCCGCGCACGCCTAGCGGCGTCGCGGCACGCGCGCGTGCCCTCCTATACCGTGGTGGGATCCGGCTTGTCCGGGTCGAGTTTGTATTTCTTGATCGCTTCGGCGACCGCTTTCGCCTTGCCCTCGCCCTGGTCGGCGAGCGCCTGGAGCGCCGCGACGGTCACGAATTCGCGGCTCACTTCGAAGAAATGGCGCAGCTTGGCGCGCGTGTCGGAGCGTCCAAAGCCGTCGGTGCCCAGCACCCGGTAGGCCCGCCCCTTGGGGATGAACGCCCGGATCTGGTCGGCGAAGATCTTCATGTAGTCGGTCGCCGCGATCACCGGACCTGCATGCGGCTCGAGGCACTGCGTGACGTAAGGCACGCGAGGCTTCTTGTCCTCCGGATGCAACAGGTTCCAGCGCTCGGTTGCCAGCGCCTCGCGTCGCAGCTCGGTGAAGCTCGGCGCGCTCCACACATCGGCCGCGACGCCCCAGTCCTGCTCGAGCATGTCGGCCGCCGCCAGCACTTCGCGCAGGATCGTTCCCGAGCCCATCAGCTGAACGCGGCTCTTGGCCTTCGACTTCGACGCGCGCAGCCGGTACATGCCCTTGAGAATGCCTTCCTCGGCGCCCTCGGGCATCGCCGGATGCTCGTAGTTCTCGTTCATCAGGGTGATGTAGTAATACACGTCCTGCTGCTCGGTCACCATGCGGCGCAATCCATCGTGCATGATCACCGCGACCTCGAAGGCATAGGTCGGGTCGTACGACACGCAGTTCGGAATCACCGAAGACAGGATGTGCGAGTGCCCGTCCTCGTGCTGCAGGCCTTCGCCGTTGAGCGTCGTGCGCCCGGCCGTCGCACCGAGCAGGAAGCCGCGGGCGCGCTGGTCCGCTGCGGCCCACGCGAGATCGCCGATGCGCTGCAGCCCGAACATGGAATAGAAGATATAGAAGGGCACCGTGACGACGTTCGAATGGCTGTACGAGGTCGCGGCCGCGATCCACGAGGAGAACGCCCCGGCCTCGTTGATGCCTTCCTCGAGAATCTGCCCGGCCTTGTCCTCGCGGTAGTACATCACCTGGTCGCGGTCGACCGGCTCGTACTTCTGTCCCTCGCTCGAGTAGATACCGAGCTGCCTGAACATGCCCTCCATGCCGAAGGTGCGCGCCTCGTCGGGCACAATCGGCACGACGTGCTTGCCCAGGCTCTTGTCGCGCACCAGCGCGGTGAGCGCGCGCACGAATGCCATCGTGGTCGACATGGTGCGGCCTTCGCCGCTGCCCTTGAGGAGCGCATCGAACGCAGAGAGCGGCGGTACCTCGGGCACCGCATCCGCCTTCTGGCGACGCTGCGGCAGGTAGCCGCCAAGCGCCTTGCGCCGCTCCTGCAGGTACACCATCACCGGATCGTCGTCCGCGGGCCGGTAGAACGGCAGTTCCTCGAGCTTGTCGTCAGGCACCGGGACGTTGAAGCGGTCGCGGAACTCGCGAATCGTCTCGGTATCGAGCTTCTTCAACTGGTGCGTCGGATTCTTCGCCTGCCCCTGCTTGCCCAGGCCGTAGCCCTTGATCGTCTTGGCGAGGATCACCGTGGGCTGACCCTTGTGCTTGGTCGCCGCTGCGTATGCGGCGTAGATCTTGTGCGGGTCGTGGCCGCCGCGGTTGAGGCGCCAGATGTCCTCGTCGGTCATGCGCGAGACCATCTCGAGCAGTTTCTGGTCCTTGCCGAAGAAGTTCTTGCGTACGAACGCGCCGTCGTTCGCCTTGTAGTTCTGATACTCGCCGTCGACGGTGTCCTCCATGATCCGCAACAGGCGCCCTTCCTTGTCGCGCGCGAACAGCGGATCCCAGTACGAGCCCCAGATCAGCTTGATCACATTCCAGCCGGCGCCGCGGAAATCGCCTTCGAGCTCCTGGATGATCTTGCCGTTGCCGCGCACCGGCCCGTCGAGCCGCTGCAGGTTGCAGTTGATGATGAACACCAGGTTGTCGAGCTTCTCGCGCGCGGCCATGCCGAGCGCGCCCATCGATTCGGGCTCATCCATCTCGCCGTCGCCGCAGAAGCACCACACTTTGCGGTTCTCGGTGTTGGCGAAGCCGCGCGCATGCAGATATTTTAGGTAGCGCGCCATGTAGATCGCCTGGATCGGCCCCAGACCCATCGACACGGTGGGGAACTGCCAGAAATCCGGCATCAGCCACGGATGGGGGTAGGACGTCACCCCTTCGCGATCGACGTCGCGGCGGAAATTGCGCAGTTGCTGCTCGCTCAACCGGCCTTCGAGCAGCGCGCGCGCATAGATCCCCGGCGAGGAATGCCCCTGGAAGTAGATCAGGTCGCCGCCGTGATCCTCCGTCGGTGCGTGCCAGAAATGATTGAAGCCGATGCCGAACAGCGTCCCCACCGACGCGAAGCTCGCGATGTGCCCGCCGAGATCGCCTTCGCTTTTGTTTGCCTTGGCCACCATCGCCAGCGCGTTCCAGCGGCAAAAGGAACGGATGCGCTCCTCGAGCGCATGATCGCCGGGCGAGCGCTCCTCGAGGTGCGGTGGAATGGTATTGATGTAAGCGGTGTTCGCATTGAACGGGATGTAGGCGCCGGAGCGGCGTGCCTTGTCGACCAGCTTCTCGAGCAGATAATGCGCGCGCTCGGGCCCCTCGCGCTCGAGCACCGCCTCGAGCGCGTCCAGCCATTCCTGCGTCTCCAGCGTGTCAGGATCGTTTGCCGCGGGATCTTGTGGAACGGCGGACATGGCTTCCTCCGGCTGGTGGATCGAGGACCGGAGCCCATGGCATTCGATCCCGGCCTTCGCAACGTGGGACGCGCCGGTACGGCGCGAGTGACTGGGTTACAGCTTAATACGACCGTCAGCGCCGCTCAAACCCGTGTTGCACGGCGCATCGCGGCGGGAGTTTCGCGGTCTTGAGGCTCCTTTCGCATTGTAAAATCTCGCGTTGCCGTTCGCAAATCTGCTTTAAGGGATCAACCGCGTCTCCGAAGAGCGGATGCTAGACTGCCGGCCCTCCTGAAGCCTGCTCCATGGCCGCCAAGATCATCGACGGAAAATCGCTTGCTGCGGCCGTGCGCAGCGCCGCGCGGCCGCAGGTCGAACAACTCGTTGCGCGCGGCGTACAGCCCGGGCTCGCGGTAATCCTCGCCGGGGACAACCCGGCCTCGCGCGTATACGTGCGAAACAAGGTGCGCGCGTGCGAGGAAACCGGGCTGCGCTCGGAGATGCACGAGTTTCAAGGCAATGTCGAGGAGGCGGTTCTGCTGGAGCGGATTTCGCACCTCAATAGCGACGCGCGTGTGCACGGCATCCTGGTACAGCTGCCCTTGCCGCGCCACGTCAGTGCCTCGCGCGTGCTCGCCGCGGTTTCGCCGGCCAAGGACGTGGATGGATTTCATGCAGAGAATCTCGGTGCACTGGTGAGCGGGCAGCCAGGCTTCGTGCCTTGTACCCCGGCCGGCGTGCTGCACATGCTTGAGCAGGCGCAGGTGCCGCTTGCCGGCCGGCACGCGGTGGTCGTGGGACGCTCCAATATCGTCGGCAAGCCGATGGCGTTGCTGCTCTTGCAGAAAGACGCCACCGTCACCATCTGTCATTCGAGGACTGCGAACCTCGCCGAGATGACGCGTCAGGCCGATGTGCTAGTGGCGGCGGTAGGGATCGCAAAGCTGATCAAGCAGGAAATGGTCAAGCCCGGGGCTTGCGTCATCGACGTTGGCATGAATCGCCTGGCGGATGGCGCACTCGCAGGCGACGTCGATTTCGCGGCCGTGAGGACCGTGGCAGGCTGGATCACGCCGGTGCCGGGTGGCGTGGGTCCGATGACGGTCGCGATGCTCATCGTGAACACGGTGCGCGCGGCAACGCGCGCGATTGCGGACCGCGCCTGAAGCGCGTCCGGCGAATCGGTTTTTCGGAGAAACGATGAACCCGCTGCTCGACTTCTCTGGTTTGCCGCGTTTCGCGGAGCTCAAGCCAGAGCACGTTGCCCCCGCAATCGACCAGCTGGTCGCCGAAGGGCGTGCGCGCGTGGCGCAAGTACTGCGCCCGGAGGTCCCGGCGGCGTGGGAGACCTTCGTCGACCCGCTCGACGATGCCGCCGAGCGGCTGTCGCGCGCCTGGGGACAGGCCTCGCACCTGCACGCAGTGCTCGATAGCCCGCCGTTACGCGCCGCATACAACGCCAACTTGCCCAAGGTCACGCAGTTCTGGACCGAGCTGGGTCAGAACCGCGAGCTGTTCGAGAAGTACCGCGCGCTTGCGGCCTCCGCCGCGTACGCCACGCTTTCGCCGGCGCGCCAGCGCATGGTCCAGAACGCGCTGCGCGATTTTCGTCTTGGCGGCGCCGAGCTCGCCGCCGAGCACAAGGCGCGCTTTGCGGCAATCCAGGAGGAGATGGCGCAGCTGGCAGCCAGGTTCTCCGAGAACGTCCTCGATGCAACCAACGGTTTCGTGCTGCAGGTCGACGACGAGGCGCGCCTCGCGGGCATTCCATCCGACGTGCTCGCCGCGGCACGCGAGGCAGCGCAAAAAGATGGCAAGCCGGGCTGGAAGTTCACGCTGCATGCGCCATCCTACGTTCCGGTTCTGAAGTACGCCGAGGATCGCTCTCTGCGCGAGACGCTTTACCGAGAGAGCGTGACCCGCGCCTCCGAGTTCAGCCGGCCCGAGTGGGACAATACGCCACTCATCGCACGCCTTCTGAAGCTGCGGCGCGAGGAGGCGCGGCTGCTCGGCTATGCGAGCTTCGCGGAGGTGTCGTTGGTGCCCAAGATGGCCGACACGCCCGAGCAGGTGATCGCATTCCTCGAGGATCTCGCGCAGCGCGCGCGGCCCTCGGCCGAAAGGGACGCCGCGGAACTTGCAGAGTTCGCGCGCGCCGAGCTCGGCCTCGCAAAGCTCGAGGCCTGGGATTTCGCCTTCGCCGCGGAACGACTTCGCGCGAAGCGCTATGCATTCTCGGACGAGGAGGTGAAACAGTATTTTCCGGAGCCGGCAGTCGTGCAGGGGCTGTTCGGCCTGGTTGAGAAGCTCTACGGCATCCGCATCGCCGAATCCACTGCCCCGGTGTGGCACGAGGATGTGCGGTTCTTCGACCTCTTCGACCGGGAGGGCGTGCGCCTCGGTCAGTTTTACGTCGACCTGTATGCGCGCGACACCAAGCGCGGCGGCGCGTGGATGGACGACGCCATCACCCGACGGCGCAGGAACGGTCGCATCCAGACGCCGGTCGCCTACCTCAATTGCAACTTCTCCCGGCCGGTGGGCGGGCGCCCGGCGTTGCTTACCCATGACGAGGTGATCACGTTGTTCCACGAGTTCGGCCACGGTCTGCATCATCTGCTCACGCGCGTGGAGGACCTCGGCGTCGCCGGCATTAACGGCGTGGAATGGGACGCGGTGGAGCTGCCGAGCCAGTTCATGGAGAACTTCTGCTGGGAGTGGGAGGTGCTTGAGAAAATGACGCGTCACGTGGACCGCGGCGCGCCGCTGCCGCGACCACTCTTCGACAAGATGCTGGCGGCGAAGAACTTCCACTCCGGTCTGGCGATGCTGCGTCAGATCGAGTTCTCGCTCTTCGATATGCAGTTGCATGACCGCTTCGACCCCGACGCGGACTGCAGTGCGCTCGAGCTGCTCGATGACGTACGCCGCCGCGTCGCGGTGCTGTTTCCACCTCCCTACAACCGTTTTCCAAACAGCTTCTCGCACATCTTCGGCGGCGGCTATGCCGCCGGCTATTACAGCTACAAGTGGGCCGAAGTGCTCTCCGCGGACGCCTACAGCCTGTTCGAAGAAGGCCGTGGCGCCGAGGGCGTGCTCAACCCGGCCGTTGGCGCGCGTTTTCGCGACGAGGTGCTTGCGGTGGGCGGCAGCCGACCGGCGGCCGAATCGTTCCGCGCCTTTCGCGGACGCGCGCCTCGGGTCGATGCATTGCTGAGACACAATGGTATGATCGCCGCATGAGGCGTAGCACCCTCGCCACCCTCCTCGCTCTTGCGCTCGTTCACGGCGTGGCGCAGGCGCAGATGTATCGGTGGATTGATGAGGGTGGCCGGGTGCGCTACAGCGATCTGCCGCCTCCTTCCGGTACCACGAACGTCGAGAAAATAAACGTCGGCGGCAGTGTCATCGAGACCAGCACCGCACCGTTCGAGCTGCAGGTTGCGATGAAGGCGGCGCCGGTGACGCTGTACACCTCCCCGACCTGCAAGGAAGCGTGCAGCCAAGCGCGCGCGGCGCTCAATGCCCGCGGCGTACCGTTCCGGGAGGTGCAGGTCTGGAACGAGGAGACCAACGAGGAGCTCAAGCGCGTCACCGGCGGCAACGAAGTGCCGGTGCTGCTCGTTGGACGCGACATGCAGAAGGGCTTTCTGCAAAGCAGCTACGACGGAATGCTCGACGTCGCGGGCTACCCTAGAAAGGGCGCGTTACCGCCGCGCATGCAAGCCGAGCCCGAGCGCCCGGAAGGGTACGTGACGCCAGCCGAACGCCCGACGCAGAAGGCGAACGCCGAGCCGAAGCCGCCCGCCGAAGAGCCGCGGCCGACCGGACCCTACGCGCCGCGCTTCAGCGCGCAGTAGACGCAAGGTCACCTTTTCGAGGCGGCACGCACCGCCTTGCCTACGCATGAAGCTTGCCACCTGGAACGTCAACTCGCTTAAGGTACGGCTGCCCCACCTGCTCGACTGGCTCGCGAGCACGAATCCGGACGTCGTCTGCCTGCAGGAAACCAAGCTGGAGGACACCCGGTTCCCTCGTGAAGCGCTCGAATCGGCCGGCTACCGGGCGGCGTTCATCGGCCAGAAGACCTACAACGGCGTCGCGATTCTCGCACGCTCGCCGCTCGCGGAGGTCGAGGCCGGCATTGCGGGCTTTCCCGACGAGCAGAAGCGCGTTCTGTCGGCGACAGTGGAACGCACCCGTGTGGTGTGCCTGTACGCGCCGAACGGTCAGGCGGTGGGTTCGGACAAGTACGAGTACAAGCTGCGTTGGTACGACGCGTTGCGCGAATGGCTGCGCAAGGTACTCGCGCGCCATCCCCGACTTGCCGTGCTGGGCGATCTCAACATCGCCCCAGAAGACCGGGATGTGCACGACCCGAAGGCCTGGGAGGGCCAGGTCCATGTGTCCGAGCCCGAGCGCGCGGCGCTGCGCGGGCTGGTCGGGCTGGGCCTGGAAGACAGCTTCCGGCTCTTCGATCAGCCCGAGAGGTCTTATTCGTGGTGGGATTACCGGATGGCGGCGTTTCGCCGCAATGCCGGGCTGCGCATCGATCTGATTCTGCTGTCCTCGGCCCTGGCGCGGCAGTGCCGCGCCAGCACCATCGACAAGGCGCCACGCAAGCTGGAGCGGCCCTCCGATCACACGCCGGTGATCGCCGAAATCGGCTAGGGGTTCATCCCCTTGCTGACGCCCGGACGCGCTGCCATGCGCTCGCCCCACCTTTTGAGGTGATCCAGGCCGCCGGCGGCCTCGAGCAGCGGCTTGCGCAGCGCATAGTTCGGATACAGCTGCAAATCGGCAAACGACATCTCGTCGGCAAGAAAGTCGCGGCCCGCCAGTCGCGCATCCGCCAGCCGGAAGTAGTTGACCAGCCGGGTCTTGAGGAACTCCGTATTGGCGACGCTTTTCTCGGGTAGCGCGGTTTCTGAGAGAAACACCGCCGAGCTGGTTCCGGCAATGTCGCTCGCCGCGAACGCGAACCACTGCGCCGCCCGCGCACGGCGCAAGCGGTGGGTAGGGATGAATTTCGCGGCCTTCTCGCACGCGTAGACGACGATCGCCCCAGATTGCGCAAGCGTGAGCGGCCGTCCGCCCGGACCGTCCTGGTCGACCATCACCGGGATCTGCCCGGCAGGATTCAGGCGCAGGAATTCGGGCGTCTTGTGCTCGCCCTTCGTGAGGTCCACCTTGTGAATACGGTGCTTGAGCTCGCATTCGGCAAGGGCTACGGAGGCACGAAGGCCGTTCGCGGTGCCCCATAGGTAAAGGTCGATCATCTTGGTTCTCCTGGACGCGCTGTGTCGGGATTCTCTGGCGGGGTCACGGTGACCGCCGTGGACGTCGGCATTGTAGTGCCAGAGGGCCTGCGCCGTGTGGCCGCGGCGTAGAATGCTTTTACACCGTCATGGAACCCGCCCGTAGCATCGGCAAGCTGGGCTTCAGGCGCTGGTACGAGCGCCAGCTGGTGGAAAGCCACGCTTGGCTCGTTACCTGCTTTCTGTGCATGCTCGGCGTGGCCGCATCGCTCGAGGGGTTCAGCTTTCGTGCGCCCGGCCTGGGGCCGATCGTGACGCTCGTCTTCGTGTTCGCCGCCGGCTGCGTCGGCTGGTACGGGTGGGGCCGGTACCGCGCGCTGATGGAGCAGGCCGAGCGAATCGGCGATCAGTCGACCTGCGGCGCCTGCGGCTTGTACGGCCGCTTCAAAGTCGAGTCCGAAGCTCCGCTGCTGCGCGTTTGCTGCCGCAAGTGCGGCAACTCGTGGACCATCGAGTAACGCCGGCTGGCGCGCGACCCTGCAACACTGGGCGCGGTCCGGGATCCTGCCGGGCGCCGGCGCAGTTCAATCGATCATTTCGTACGCCGGCAGGGTCAGGAATTCGACGTAGGTATCGTCGGTGGTGATCTTCTCGAACAGCTTGGCGCCTTCAGCGTACTTTCCTGCCGCCCATGCTTCGTCGCCGAGGACTTCCCTGACCTTGGGCAACTCTTCCGCGAGCAACGTGCGGAACAGCGCCTTGGTCACGCGACGGCCGTCGTCGAGATTGCCCTTGTCGCTGCGTACCCACTGCCAGATCTGCGAGCGGGAGATCTCCGCGGTTGCCGCGTCCTCCATAAGATTGAACACCGGAACGCAGCCGTTGCCGGCAAGCCACGCGCCGAGATACTGGATGCCGACCGAGATGTTGTTGCGCAGTCCCGCCTCGGTGATCGGGGTCTCGGGGCGGAAGTCCAGCAGCTCCTTGGCCGTCACGTTGACGTCCGGCCGCTGCTTGCCGTACTGGTTCGGCTTCGGCATGTGCTTGTCGAAGACTTCCTTCGCGACTGGAACCAGCCCCGGGTGCGCCACCCAGGTGCCGTCGCACCCGTCGGTGACTTCGCGCAGCTTGTCCTGTCGCACCTTCTCGAGCGCTTCCTCGTTTGCCTTGGCATCGTTCTTGATCGGAATCTGCGCCGCCATGCCGCCCATCGCAGGCGCACCGCGCCGGTGGCAGGTCTTGACCAGCAGCAACGCGTAGGCGCGCAGGAAGGGCGCCGTCATCGTCACCTGCGCCCGGTCGGCGAGGCAGAACTTGTCGTTCGCGCGAAACTTCTTGATGCACGAAAAGATGTAGTCCCAGCGGCCGATGTTGAGCCCGGCGGAGTGCTCCTTCAACTCGAACAGAATCTCGTCCATCTCGAAGGCGGCAAGGATGGTCTCGATCAGCACCGTGGCCTTGATGCTGCCTCGCGGCACCTCGAGCTCGTTCTGGGCAAGCTTGAAGATGTCGTTCCAGAGCCGTGCCTCGAGGTGCGACTCCATCTTCGGCAGGTAGAAATACGGGCCGCTGCCGCGCTTGAGCAGCTCTTTCGCATTGTGGAAGAAAAACAGGCCGAAATCGAAGATGCCGGCCGACACCTGCTTGCCGTCCACGGTCACGTGCTTTTCGTTCAAGTGCCAGCCGCGGGGGCGCGGAATCAGCACCGCAGTCTTGTCCTCAAGCGAGTAGCTCTTGTCCCCCTGCTGGAAAGTGATCGTTCGGCGCGCAGCGTCGCGCAGATTGATTTGCCCATCGATCATGTTGAACCAGGTCGGGCAGTTCGCGTCCTCGAAGTCCGCCATGAAGGTCGAGGCGCCGCAGTTGAGCGCGTTGATCACCATCTTGCGGTCGGTCGGCCCGGTGATCTCGACCCGCCGGTCGAGCAGATCCTTGGGCTGCGGCGCAACCGTCCATTCGGACTCACGGATCTTCTTCGTCGCGGGCAGGAAATCCGGCAGCTTGCCGGTGTCGAACTCCTTCTGGCGCGCGGCGCGGGCGGCGAGCAGTTCCTGCCGTCGCGGCTCAAATGCGCGGTGCAGCTTGGCGACGAACGCGAGCGCCTCGGACGTCAGGATCTGCGCGAACTCCGGCGTCATGCGTCCGGAGACGGAAATACCCTTGGGAAGCGCCTTGGATTCTTGCATCTCGACATTTTACGGTCCGGATTTCCGCACCGCAACATGAAATCCCCGGTTGAGGGGAGTAGGCTCTTTCGATTAGTAAGCTCCTGTTTCACGATGCGGGATGCGATCGGTTAGCGCGGTGCGGACCTGCTGCAGCATCGCATCTCGCCAATCCCGAGTCTTCAGAAGCCTTCGGAGCCGTTCAATGCCGACCACCTACAACATCCTGATCATGGGCGCCTCGTACGGCTCGCTGTTGGCGACCAAGCTGCTGCTCGCCGGCCACACCGTGAAGCTGGTCTGCTTGCCCGCGGAGGCCGAGCTGATCAACAAGGAGGGTGCCCGAGTGCGCATGCCCGTCAAAGGCCACCAAGGTCTTGTCGAGGTTGATTCGCGCAAGCTGCCGGGAAAGCTCTCCGCCGAAGGACCGCAGTCGATCAAGCCGGCGGATTATCACCTCGTTGGATTGGCCATGCAGGAGCCTCAGTATCGCTCGCCGGGCGTGCGCGAGCTTCTCGCCGCGGTCGCCCGATCCCGCGTGCCGTGCATGTCGATCATGAACATGCCGCCGTTGCCCTACCTGGCGCGGATTCCGGGGGTCTCGGCCGACAAGTGCAGGGCCTGCTATGCCGATCCCACGGTCTGGGATGGTTTCGATCCCAAACTGTTGACGCTGTGCAGCCCCGATCCGCAGGCGTCCCGACCGCCGGATGAGAAGGTCAACGTGTTGCAGGTCAGGCTGCCGACGAATTTCAAATCGGCTCGTTTTGAATCAGACGCGCACACCGCCATCCTGCGCCGACTCGAGTCCGACATCGAGGCGGCCCGCTTCGATACCGGTGCCGCCAGGATCGAGCTGCCGGTGAAGCTCAAGGTGCACGACTCGGTATTCGTACCGCTCGCAAAGTGGAGCATGCTGCTGGCGGGCAACTACCGCTGCATCCAGAAGGACGGCATGCGGCCGATCAAGGACGCGGTTCATTCAGACATCAAGACCTCGCGCGCGGTCTATGAATGGGTGGCCAAGCTGTGCAAGACCCTCGGTGCGGAGGAGAAGGATCTGGTGCCCTTCGAGAAATATGCCGCCGCCGCGCAGGGTCTTACGGGTCCCTCATCGGCGGCGCGCACGTTGTTCGCCGGCGCGCCCTTTATCGAGCGCGTGGACCTTCTGGTGAAGACGATCGCAGCGCAGAAGGGCATGCAGTCCGACGCAGTGGACGAGATCGTCGCCCTGGTGGACGCGCGGCTCGAGGCCAATCGTCGCGCGGCAAAACAATAGCCGTCCGGGACCGCTTTACGCCTCGGCGTCGCCGTTGATGTCGAGCTCCTGGATCTTGCGGGTGATGGTGTTGCGGCCCATACCGAGCAGGTTCGCCGCTTCGATGCGCCGACCGCCGGTGCGCGCCAGCGCACGGACAATGAGCACACGCTCGAACTGACGGCCAAGCGCATCCAGCACCCCGGTCTCACCGCGCGCCAGTCGACGCTCGACTTCCTCGCCCAGCGCCGTAATCCAGTCGGAGGCATCGACTGCGGCCGCCCGTGTACGCATTTCCGTCGGCAGGTCGCTCGGCTCGATCACCTGTCCAGGCGCCATCACCGTCAACCAATGGCACAGGTTCTCGAGCTGGCGCACGTTGCCCGGGAACTCGAGCCGCGAAAGATGCGCCACCGCGTCCTCCGAAAGGCGCTTGGGGTCGACCCCGAGTTGTTTCGCGCTGTGCACTAGGAAATGCCGCGCCAGCAACGGGATATCCTCGAGACGCTCGCGCAGCGCGGGCAAGCGCACACGGATTACATTCAACCGATGGTACAGGTCCTCGCGGAAGCTGCCGTCGCGCACCCGCACCTCGAGGTCCTGGTGCGTTGCGGCGATCACACGCACGTTGGCTTTGATCTGCTGGTGACCGCCGACCCGGTAGAACGTCCCGTCCGAGAGCACGCGCAGCAGCCTCGTCTGCAGGTCGGCCGGCATGTCGCCGATCTCGTCAAGAAACAGGGTGCCGCCCTCGGCCTGCTCGAAGCGGCCGCGGCGCTGTGCCTGCGCACCCGTGAACGAGCCGCGCTCATGCCCGAAGAGCTCTGATTCGAGCAGGTCCTTGGGCATCGCGGCGGTGTTGATGGCCACGAACGGCTTCGCCGCGCGTGCACTATGCCGGTGCAGCGCGCGCGCCACAAGCTCCTTCCCGCTGCCCGACTCACCGGTGATCAGCACCGTGGCGCTCGATTGTGCGAGCCGCCCGATCGCGCGGAACACCTCCTGCATCGCCGGGGCGTGACCCAGGATCTCCGGCGTTTCGGACAGCGGCTCAAGCGCCGCAGCGTCGCGCCGGCGCTCGTCGAGCGCTCGCCGGATGAGTTCGACGGCCTGATCGACGTCGAACGGTTTGGGAAGATATTCGTAGGCGCCGCCCTGAAAGGCCGCAACCGCGGAGTCCAGATCCGAATAGGCGGTCATGACGATCACTGGGACGGCAGGATGCTTCTCTCGGACGGTCTGCAGAAGCTCAAGGCCGGAGGGGCCGGGCATGCGGATATCGGAGACGAGGACCTCCGGAGGACCGGTGTCGAGCGCGTCAAGCGCCTCCTGCGCGGAAGCAAAGGAGCTGTGTTCGATACCCTCCCGGCTGAGCGCCTTCTCAAACACCCACCGGATGGAGCGGTCATCATCGACGATCCAGACTGGTTTCATGTCCCGTCCGTAGTTTCAGGCGAGCGGCAGCAGTATCGTGAATACCGTCCGGCCGGGTCGGCTCTCATACTCGATGACCCCCTGGTGGTACTGTACGAATGTCTGCGCGAGCGAAAGCCCGAGGCCGCTGCCGCCTTCGCGCCCGGACACCAGCGGATTGAAGATCTTGTCCTGGATCTCCGCCGGCACTCCTGGCCCGTCGTCGATCACTTGCAATTCTAGTGCCAGCTTGTAGCGCTGGCGCACGATCGTCATCTGGCGCACGGCGCGGCTGCGCAGCGTGATGGTGCCCCCGCCATAGCCGGCGGTGAGTGCCTGCGCGGCATTGCGCGCGATGTTGAGCACCGCCTGGATCAGCAGCTCGCGATCTCCGATCACTTCGGGCACGCTTGGGTCATAGTCGCGCTCGGTTCGCACCGCGCTCGAGTACTCGGACTGCACCAGGCTGCGCACCCGCTCGAGCACCTCGTGGATGTTGACCGTCTCCAGCTGCGGCGCGCGATGCGGTGTCAGCAGCCGGTCCATCAGCGCCTGCAGGCGGTCGGCCTCCTTGATGATGACCTGGGTATATTCCTTGAGCCCGGGACGATCGAGCTCGCGCTCAAGCAGTTGTGCCGAGCCGCGCAGCCCGCCCAGCGGATTCTTGATCTCGTGGGCGAGATTGCGAATCAGCTCGCGGTTGGCCTGCTGCTCGGACACCAGACGCTCTTCGCGCGCCAGACGGAGCTGCTGCTCGATCGGGCGCAACTCGGCAAGCACGCTCAGTCCTGGTGCGTCGATGCGCGTGACGCTGAGCGCCAGGGGCAGCGGCTCGCGTCCAACGCGCTCGTAGATCACGTTCTGCGCCGCGTAGCTCCAGTGCGTGCCGTGCGCCTCCGAGAGGGTCTTCTGCAGCGCCTCGGATTCGGCAAACAGCGCGAGAATCGGCTGTCCAATAAGCGCGCGTGCGCCCGTATCGAGCAGGCTCTCCGCGGCCGGATTGGCGTAACACACGGCGAACGCGTCATCCAGAACCACCACTGCGGTGGCAAGAAGCTCAAGCCCGTCGAATGAGACAGCCATACGCGGGACGTGTCGGACGGCCGACGGCGCATGGCGCGGCGCTCAACGGCTGAGGTTGGTCAACTCGCGCCTGAGCGCCTCGACATTCTTTTCGTGGGCCTGGACGTTGTCCTTGAAGGGCTGCAGGCGTTCCAGCACGCGCGCATAGTTTCGCTCGTGGCCGTAGCGCACCGCCTCCTGGTCCTCGAGCTCCTTCTTCGCCTTGTTGAGCAGCTCCTGCTCTTGCGCGAGCTCGCGTTCGAGGATCTGACGCTGCTTTTCGCGCGCTGCAAGCCGGTCGTTGCTGCTCTCGCGGGGGAAGCTGGCCGTCGTAGGCGCACGCGCAGGCGGCGGCTTCTGCGAGGGCACCACGTTCACTTCCCGCGAGACGAGCTCGCACTTCTTGCCAGCGGTGTCGCGCTTGTCGCTGGTGTAGAGCGGCCGACCACTTGGGTCGACGCATTTGTAGATCTCCGTCACCTGGGCACGCGCGGGCGCGGCAGCAAGGCTGATGAAGAGAAGCACGAATGCGGCAAGTCGGTGCATGTCGGGAAGACGCATGAGAACGCGTCGCCAAGTCTATGCTACGACAAGGACTTGCCGCAATCCCGGAAAGTACGACGGGGCGGTCAAGCCCGCCCCTTCGCCACAGCGACGCTCGAATCTGGCTCAGGCGCTGTAGTACATCTCGAACTCAAGCGGATGGGTGGTCATGCGAAAGCGCGTGACCTCCTCCATCTTGAGATCGATGTAGGCATCGATGAAGTCGTCGTCGAACACTCCGCCCTTGGTGAGGAATGCGCGCTCCTTGTCGAAGTGACCGAGCGCTTCGTCGAGCGATGCGCAGACGTTCGGCACCTTGGCCTTCTCCTCCGGAGGCAGGTCATAAAGGTTCTTGTCAACCGGATCGCCGGGGTGGATCTTGTTCTGTATGCCGTCCAGGCCCGCCATCAGCATGGCGGAGAAGGCGAGATAAGCATTGGCGGTCGGATCGGGGAAGCGCACCTCGACGCGCCGACCCTTCGGGTTCGAGACGTACGGGATCCTGCAGGCCGCGGAGCGGTTGCGCGCCGAGTACGCGAGGTTGATCGGCGCCTCGAAGCCCGGAACCAGGCGCTTGTACGAGTTGGTGCCGGGGTTGGTGATCGCATTTAGCGCCTTGGCATGCTTGATGATGCCGCCGATGTAGTACAGCGCCATCTCCGACAGACCGGCATAGCCGTTCCCGGCGAACAGATTGGTGTTGCCTTTCCATATCGACTGATGCACGTGCATGCCCGAACCGTTGTCGCCGACCACCGGCTTCGGCATGAAGGTCGCGGTCTTGCCGTACGAATGCGCCACGTTCCACACGGTGTACTTGAGAATCTGCATCCAGTCGGCGCGCTGCACGAGTGGCGCGAAGCGCGTGCCGATCTCGCACTGGCCCGGCGCCGCCACCTCGTGATGATGCACTTCGACCTCGACGCCCTGCTGCTCGAGGGCAAGGCACATTGCATCGCGCACGTCCTGCAGCGAATCAACCGGCGCGACGGGAAAGTAGCCGCCTTTCGCCGGCGCTCGGTGGCCCATGTTGCCCGACTCGTAGTCGATGCCAGTCGACCAGGGTGCTTCCTCGGATTTGATCTTCACCGAGCTGCCCGACATGTCGACCGACCACGTGACGCCGTCGAAAACAAAGAACTCGGGCTCGGGGCCGAAGAAGGCCGTGTCGCCCAGGCCGGTCGACTTGAGGTACGCCTCGGCACGCTTGGCGATGCCGCGCGGGCAGCGGTTGTAGGGCTTGCCGTCGGACGGCTCGATCACATCGCAACTGATGTTGAGAACGGCTTCGTCGGTGAACGGATCAAGGCGCGCCGACAGCGGATCGGGCATCAGCAGCATGTCCGATGCCTGAATGCCTTTCCAGCCCGCGATCGACGAGCCGTCGAAGGCGTGGCCGCTCTCGAACTTGTCCTTGTCGAAGTACCGGGACGGCACCGACACGTGCTGCTCCTTGCCTCGCGTATCGGTAAAGCGGAGGTCGACGAACTTCACCTCCTTGTCCTTGATCAACTTCAACACGTCATCGGGCGTCATCGCCATGATCGAGTCTCCTGGAATGGGTGTATGGAAGTTCGTGCCGGGCGCGCCGGCTAGACGCGACCTAGGGAGCAGGTTCCGTGCCACAAGGAACTTCGGGCCGGCCCCCTCTGGCCAGGCCGAATTCGCCGCATTTTACCCAATCGGATAGCACTGGGCTGGTGCATTTTCGAGTTGACCGCACGGTCCGGGTGCGTCCCATGCACCATGCCTGAACCAGCCAGGGTCCTCGAGTCGAAGACCTATAATGCATAGCAGCAAAGGACTCCGATGACTGAGATCGAGGCAATACGCAAGGTAGCGCGCGAGCGTGCGCAGAAAATGAACCTGCCGTACTCGGGCGCGCTGCTGCCCAGAGAGGCGCACGCGATGATGCAAGCCGGCGCCAAACTGATCGACGTGCGCACGCGGGCGGAACTCGACTGGGTTGGCCGCGTTCCGGGTGGACTACCGGTTGAATGGAACGGTTACCCCGGGGGGGCGCTAAACCCCAACTTCCTCTCGCAGCTTGCCGAGGTGGTGGAAAAGGAGGCGCCCGTAATGTTTATTTGCCGCTCCGGCGGGCGCTCCCATAACGCCGCCGTGGCGGCCACGCAAGCCGGCTACCGTGAGTGCTACAACGTGCTGGAAGGATTCGAGGGTGACAAGGACGCCGATCAGCATCGCAACTCGGTCGGGGGTTGGCGCGTAGCGGGTCTGCCCTGGATCCAAGGGTGAGTCAGGCGGGTTTCGCGCGCGACGCGTTCGCGTGTCTCGTGATCGCGTCGCTAGCTGTTTCCACGGCGTGCGCGGAACCGCCCCGGGTCACCGTAACCCTCGTCGATGCAGGCGCCGCGCCGCGGATCGACACCAAGGCATTTCCTGACCAGATCGCCGGCACTACTGCGGCGCGGGCAAGCGGCCGCATCGTTGCGGCATGGTTTGCCGAGCCTGTCACGAGCTACGGACACAATGTGCTCGGCGATCTGCCCGAGGCAAAGACCGTGCGGGCGCGTCTGCGGAGCGGCGAGGTGCTCGCCTATCGGCTGAGCGGCAATGCGGTGTTCGAGGACGTGACCGTCCGCCTCGCGGATCTCGACGGCGACGGCACGCCCGAGTTGCTCGTGATCAAGAGCCGGCCCGGGGTAGGTTCCTCACTGCTGGTGTTGCGCGTCGCATCGGGCCGTCTCGAGCAGTGGGTCGAGACCGCGCCGATCGGTACGCACTTCCGCTGGTTGAATCCGATCGGCGCGGCCGATCTCGACGGCGATGGCGGCGTCGAGGTCGCGCTCGTCACTACGCCGCACATCGGCGGCGTGCTGCGGATCTATCGGCTTCGGAACGACGCGTTGGTCGAGATCGCGCAGGCAGCGGGTTTTTCGAACCACGCACTTGGATCGCGGGCGCTCGGCCTGCACGCGTTTATCGATATCGACGGCGACGGCACACCCGAGATTGTGCTGCCCTCCGCGGACCGGCGAGCGATCCGCGTAATGCGTTTGCGCGCGGGACAATTGGAATCACTGGACACCGTGCCGCTGGCGGATCGCGTCGAAGGCGATTTCAAGGTCGATCCGGTCACACGCAGCGTGCTGGTACCCTTGTCCGACGGTCGCACAGCGCGTCTGGTGTGGCGCTAGGCGACGGTCCAATCGACCAGACCGAAGTAAGCCGTAGCGAGCACCACCACGCCGAAAACGATTCGGTACCAGGCAAAGACCGTGAAGTCGTGCGTCGCGATGTAGCGCAGCAGCCAGCGCACGCATAGAAACGCGGAAACGAACGCTGCACCGAACCCCACCGCGAACATTCCCAGGTCGCTCACCGCGAACAGCGCGCGATGCTGCATCAGATCATAGGCGCCTGCCGCGACCAGCGTCGGTACCGCGAGGAAGAAAGAAAACTCGGTTGCCGCGCGCCGCGACAGGCCGAACAGCATGCCGCCGATGATCGTGGCACCCGAGCGCGAGGTGCCGGGAATGATCGCAAATGCCTGCGCGCAGCCGACCTTGAGCGCATCCATCCAGTTCATCTGGTCCACGCTCTCGATTCTTGGACGCCTCGAACCTCGCTCGACCCAGAGGATGACCAGTGCGCCGGCAATGAACGCGAGCGCCACCGGCACCGGACGGAACAGGTGCGCCTTGATGGCACTGCCGAACGCGAGCCCGAGCACCGCAGCGGGTCTGAACGCGATGATCAAGTTCGTCCAGAAGCGCCGCGCGGCAGGATCGCTGCCGAGGCCCGCAATCGCATGCCCGAAGCGCGCGCGGTACTCCCAGACGATGGCGAGCATCGCCCCGGTCTGAATCGACACATGGAACACTTTGCCCCGCTCGTCGTTGAAACCGAGCAGATCACCCGCCAGAATCAGATGGCCGGTGCTCGAGATCGGAAGGAATTCGGTGAGGCCCTCGACGATGCCGAGGATCAGCGCGTGAAAGAGCGACGCGTCTTGCATGCCGCGCGGATGGTAGCACGCGGCCCCGCCGGTCCGCGTCAGCGGCCGGCAAGCTTGCGGTTGGACTCGTCCAGCCGCCGCACCAGGATCTGCATGAAGGACTTGTTGAACTGCGCCTGGCACGCGTCGCTGGACGTCGTCAGCGACTGCGCCTGTATCTTGACCAGCGTCACTCCTGTGCGCGCGCGCACCGTCGTGCTGCGTACGGTGTTTTCCCCGAGGTAGATCATTTCCCCGAACAGGTCGCCCGGACCGAGCACCGCGAGCAGGTGCCCCGCACGGGTCACCTCGACCTGTCCCTCGGCCACCAGGTAGAAGGCATCGCCATGATCGCCCTCCGCGATGACGCGCGTGTCCTGATGGAGGCGTTCCCACGCCGCGAAACGCAGCGTTTCCCAGATCTCGACCTCACGGAAGTTGCGGAAGAACTTCATGCCGCGAAGCGTATTGAACTTGTGGGTATCGGTGATGCCTTCACGCGGCAACTCGAGGTGGCGCATCAGTCCCGCAAGATCCTTGCCGAACTCGATCCAGTTCTGATAGCGCGCGGCAAGGTCCTTTCGCAGAGCGCGCGCGACGATGGCTTCGAAGGTGTCGGGCAGGTCGGGGCGCAGCGCCCGCAGCGCCGGCGGCTCGTGGTTCACGATCTGGTACATGAGCGCCGCGTGCGAGGACGCCGTAAACGGCAGGCGACCGGTGAGCAGCTGAAACATCACGACACCGAGCGAATAGATGTCGGTCTGGTGCGTGAGCGACTTCTCGGCCAGCTGCTCTGGCGACATATATGCCGGCGATCCGGCGGCGTTGATGTTGGTATGCGTGGCGCCTTCGAGAATCGCGACGCCGAAATCCGAGAGCTTGACGTCGAAGGGCGCGGTAATGAGGATGTTCGCAGGCTTGATGTCGCGATGAATGACGCCTTGCCGGTGCGCATACTCGAGTGCACGGCTCACCTTGAACACCACCTCGATCACCTTCTCGAGCGGCAGCAGCCCCTGCATCGTCGCGTACTGTGCGAGCGTGCCGCCCGGCACGTACTCCATGACGACATAGCTGAAGTGCGGCTCCGCGGCGGCATCGAACAGTCCAACAATGTGCGGGTGGTTGAGCTTGCCGACCAGCGCTGCCTCGTTCAGGAAGCTCGCGCGATGCTTGCCCGTGATCAGCTCGGCGCCGCCGGTGGCGTGCTGGAAAATCTTCACCGCGACATCGCGCCCTACAAAGGGATCGCGCGCCAGGTAGACCTTCGCCGTCGCGCCGTGGCCCAGCTCCCGCTGAACGAGATACTTGCCGATGCTGGTCGGCATCGACACCGGTAGAACGGTGCTTGCCGGAACTGCGCTCATACACCCGCCAGGAACGAGCGAATCGACGGCCAGAATTCGGCTGCCGCGTCCATGTCGTTATGACGTGCGCCTCGCAGCACGACCTTGCGCTTGGGTCCGCCCCACGCGTCGCAAAGCCGCTCGGCGCGCTCAACAGGCACCACTTCATCGCGCTCCGCGATGATGCATAGCAGCGGCATCTCGAGCCGCGGCGCGTGAGCGATAGAATCGAAGCGATGCTTGAGCATCCAGCTCACCGGTAAGAAAGGGTAGTAGTGCCGGGCGACCTCCACGAGGCTGTCGAAGGGCGCAGCCAGGACCAAACCGGCGAGTCTGCGGCCTGCTGCGAGGTGTACCGCGACGCCGCTGCCGAGGCTGCGGCCGAAAGCAAAGATGCGGTCCGCATCGACCCCAGGCAGTCCCGCGGCGAGGTCATAGAGCGCAAGCGCGTCGGCCGCCAAAGCGGCCTCCGAGGGCTTGCCTTCGCTTGCGCCGTAGCCCCGGTAATCGACGAGCAGCCACGCCACCCCTGGCGTCGCGCCAATGCGTGGATCGCCCACCCCCTCGAGCATCCAGGACACCTCTTCGGCATTGCCCCCGAAATAGATCACGAGCGGCGCGCGCTGGGAAGACGAGGATTTCACGAACCAGGCATGAATCCGCGTGCCATCGCCTGCGGCCAGCGAGACTTCCTGCACGTCGGGGAAGCGCCGGGCAACCTCGGCGCGACGCGCGTCGCTCAGGCTCTGGGGGTAGAAGATCAACTGGTCCTGCAGCAAGTAGAGCAGGAGCGGCAGGCCGATCCCGACGGTGGCCGCAATCTTTGCCAGCGCGAGCAGCACGGCGCAGCCTAGTTGCGAGGGCCGGGAACGCGCCGCACGCGATACCGCCTAGGCCTTGTGGTAAAGCGCGCTGCCTTTCTTCACGAACTCGATTGCCTTCTCCTGCATGCCCTTGGCAAGCGCCTCCCGTTCGTTCAAGCCCTGCTTCTCGGCGTACTCGCGCACGTCCTGCGTGATCTTCATCGAACAGAAGTGCGGCCCGCACATGGAGCAGAAGTGGGCGAGCTTGGCGCCCTCCTGCGGCAGGGTCTCGTCGTGAAAATCCTTCGCCGTGTCCGGATCGAGCCCGAGGTTGAACTGGTCCGCCCAGCGGAACTCGAAGCGTGCCTTGGATAGCGCGTTGTCGCGGAGCTGCGCGCCGGGATGCCCCTTGGCGAGATCCGCAGCGTGCGCCGCGATCTTGTAAGCCATGATGCCGTCCTTGACGTCCTTCTTGTTCGGCAAGCCAAGGTGCTCCTTGGGCGTCACGTAGCACAGCATGGCGGTGCCGTACCAGCCGATCATCGCCGCGCCGATCGCGCTCGTGATGTGATCGTAGCCCGGCGCAATATCGGTCGTGAGCGGTCCCAGCGTGTAAAACGGCGCCTCGTCGCAGTACTTCAGCTGCAGCTCCATGTTCTCCTTGATGAGCTGCATCGGCACGTGCCCCGGCCCCTCGATCATGACCTGGACGTCGTGCTTCCAGGCGATCTTGGTGAGCTCACCGAGGGTCTTCAGCTCGGCGATCTGCGCCTCGTCGTTGGCGTCGTAGATCGACCCCGGCCGCAGGCCGTCGCCGAGCGAAAACGACACGTCGTAGGCCGCCATGATTTCACAGATTTCCGCGAAGCGCGTGTATAGAAAGCTCTCCTCGTGGTGTGCCAGACACCATTTCGCCATGATCGAGCCGCCGCGCGAGACGATCCCGGTCATGCGTTTCGCCGTCATCGGGATGAACGGCAGCCGCACGCCTGCGTGAATGGTGAAGTAATCGACGCCTTGCTCGGCCTGCTCGATCAACGTGTCGCGGTAAATCTCCCAAGTGAGCGCCTCCGCCTTGCCATCCACCTTCTCAAGCGCCTGGTAGATCGGCACCGTGCCGATCGGAACCGGGCTGTTGCGGATGATCCACTCGCGCGTCTCGTGGATGTGCTTGCCGGTCGAGAGGTCCATCACCGTGTCGCCGCCCCAGCGGATGGCCCAGGTCATTTTCTCGACTTCCTCGGCGATCGAGGAGCTGACCGCCGAGTTGCCGATGTTGGCGTTGATCTTCACCAGGAAGTTGCGGCCGATGATCATCGGCTCGGTCTCGGGGTGATTGATGTTTGCCGGAATGATGGCGCGACCCCGCGCCACCTCGTCTCGCACGAATTCGGGGGTGATTCGCTTCGGCAGCGCGGCGCCGAACGATTCGCCGGGGTGCTGGTGCGTCATCATTTCAGCGAGCGCTTCACCGCTCCGAGTCGAGCGCAAGACCTGCTCCCCGAGCAGGTTCTCCCGTATTGCGATGTACTCCATCTCGGGCGTGACGATCCCCTGGCGGGCGTAATGCATCTGCGTCACGCAGCGGCCGGGCTGCGCGCGTCGAGGCTTGCGCTTGAGCTCGAAGCGCAGCTCGGCGAGCTTCGGGTCGTCGAGCCGCGCGCGGCCGAACTCGGAAGTCGGCCCCCCGAGCCGCTCGGTGTCGCCGCGCTCCTCGATCCAGGCTTCGCGCGTTGCGCCGAGGCCCTTGCGGATGTCGATCTTGGCTTCCGGATCGGTGTACGGACCCGAAGTGTCGTAAACATAGATCGGGGGATTCCTTTCAGCGCCGAACGCCGCCGGCGTTTCCGCCTGGACCACCTCGCGCATCGGCACTCGCAGGTCGGGGCGCGTGCCGGCGACGTAAACCTTGCGCGAGTTGGGCAACGGCTTGACGGCCGCATCGTCGACGTGCGCCGTGGCGGCCAGAAACTTCGGGTTCGCGTTCATAGATGCCTCCTCGCAGGGACCGGCTGGAGGAGAAGGCGGAAGGGTTCCACGCTTCCCTACGGCGGCATTACCCGCGTCAGGTTCCGAGGGTATCTCTCACCCAGTCGCGATCTGCGCCAGGACCCCTGCGTGCAGTCTGCAAGCTACTGCAAAGCGTCCCGCCTGACAAGAACCCGTGAAACCTGCCGCGGCCGGCAGTTGCCCG
>JBFKUL010000003.1:0-32382 GCA_041635755.1 Burkholderiales bacterium
CGCCCTTGGGAAACGCGTGGTCGCGCTTGGCCACACCGCGCGTGACCTGGAAGTACACGCCCTGATCTTCGAAAGTCTGCGCCGCGATCAGCTTGGTGACGATGCCGCGCCACTCGGCACGCGTATGGGGGTTCTTGATGCTCACGGCCTCGAGACTGCGCTCGAGCCGTGCCAGGTGCTCATCCAGCCGGAACGGCACGCGAGAGTACACCGGCACCAGCTCGTAGACGCCGTCGCCGAAGATAAAACCGCGATCGAGCACCGGCACCATCGCCTGCTCGATCGGCATCAACTTGCCGTTCAGATAGATCATTTTGCGTTCTCCAACAGCCGTCGAGCGCTGCTCTGCGGCCTCATTTGAGCCATAGCCTGAGTGTATCCCACGCGCGCCCGAACATTCCCGCAACCGCTACCGGCTCGAGCGCGACCAGCGGGAACTCGCCCAATGGCTTGCCTTCCAGGGTCACGCGCAGCATGCCTACGGTCTGCCCCTGCTTCACGGGTGCGAGCAGCGGCTGCTGCGAAAGCAGCTCCGCCTTGAGCTTGTCGGCGTCGCCCCGCGGGACGGTGACCACGAGCGCGCCGCGGAATCCCGCCTTCACGACTTCGGCCTGGCCTTTCCACACCTCGATCGTCTTGACGGCTTCACCCTCGGCGTAGAGCTTCACGCTGTCGAAAAACTGGAATCCCCAGTTGAGCAGCTTGAGCGACTCCTGCGCGCGCGCGGACTCCGAGCTCGAGCCAAGCAGCACCGACAGAAGCCGGCGTGGGCCATGCTTCGCGGAGGCGATCAGGCAATAGCCGGCGCCCTCGGTATAGCCGGTCTTTACGCCGTCGACGTTCGAGTCGAGCCAGAGCAGCCGGTTGCGGTTGAGCTGCGTGATGTTGTTGTAACGGAATTCCTTCTGCGAGTAGTAGCGCTCGTACTGCGCAGGAAAGTCGCGGATCAGCGCCGCCGCGAGCAGCGCAAGGTCCTGCGCGGTGCTATGGTGCCGCGCGTCCGGCAGCCCCGAGGCATTGGTGAAGTGCGTGTTCTTCATGCCAAGGCGCTCGGCCTCGCGATTCATCATCTGCGCGAAGATCTCCTCCGAGCCGGCGATCGCCTCGGCGAGCGCGATGCAGGCGTCGTTGCCCGATTGCACCACCATGCCGCGAATCAGATCCTCGATCAGCACGGCTTTCCCTGGCTGGATGAACATGCGCGAGCCCGGCGCCTTCCACGCGCGCTCGGACACCTTGACCGGCTGCGTAAGCGAGATCTTCTTGTCGCGCAGCGCCGTGAACACCAGGTATGCGGTCATCAGCTTGGTGAGCGAGGCCGGCTCAAAGCGCTCGTCGGCCTTCTCGGTGAGCAACGGCTGTCCGCTCGAAAGGTCGACCAGCACCCAGGACTTGCCATCGACGGACGGCGCAGGTGGCGGCGCCGCATGGGCCGCATTGAAGGCGAAAGCAAAGGCAATGACAAGGAGCGTGCGCAGCATCGTGAGGGTTCGCGAGAAACGGGTGAGTGACGAGACGTGAATTATAAGGCAGCGCGCCGCGCCACCCCGACACCTGACTAACGGACCACGACGAGCGGCTTGAAGTTCAGCTCGGTTTCGATACGCTCGGCAACCGGAAGCGCCTCATCGGGCGTACCGAACGGCCCGAGCTGCAGCTTGAACAGCTCGCCGCTCGAGAACACATGCAGCGTCGCGCGCGACAGCCACGCAAGCTCGCGTGCGACGCGCTCGCGGAAACTTTCGGCGTTGTCGCGCGCACCGAACGCCCCGAGCTGCAGGTACACGCCCCGCACGTCGCTTTCGGCGCGGATCGGATCATCGCGGCGCGGCGCGGACAGTGCCGGCGCTGGAGCGGCCGCGGCGAGCGCCACGGCACCCGGCAGAATCGCTTCGACTTCCACTCTTGCGCTGCCATCGTTGATGTAGCCGAGCCGGTGCGCCGCGGCATAGGACAGGTCGATGATGCGCCCGCCGTGAAACGGGCCCCGGTCGTTGATCCGTACGACCACGCTGCGGCCGTTGGCCAGGTTGGTGACGCGCGCGTAGGAGGGTATCGGCAGCACCGTATGCGCCGCCGACATCGCGTACATGTCGTAGGGCTCGCCGCTCGAGGTACTCTGACCGTGAAAGCGCCGTCCGTACCAGCTCGCCGTGCCGCGCTGGCGGAAGGGCCGCCGCTCGGTCATCGGCGTGTAGACCTTGCCGAACACCTGATAGGGCCGGTTGGCGTAGCGATGCAGCGGCTCGTTTCGCGGCTGCGCGTCAGGCACCGCATCGAGATCGCTCGGTGCGCGCGCCGGTGGCCCGTCGTCCTTGTAGTAGCCGCCGCTGCGCGGCGGCTCCGTCTTCGCCTGCGAGGGCGGCGCGCGCTTGATGTCGCCGCGCCTTGGCGCGCTGCCGCAGGCAGCGAGCGCGAGGGCAAGCGCAACGAGAAGGAGCGTTCGCGCCCTCATGCCTGCTCGAACACTACCTTTCCGGCGACGATCGTCGTAAGCGCGCGCCCGCTGAGCTCGTAGCCGAGGAACGGAGAGTTCTTGCCCTGGCTGCGCAGTGACTCGGCCGTGACGCGAAACGGCGCCGCCGGATCGAACAGCACGAGATCCGCGGGCGCGCCGACCTGGATGCGCCCGGACTGCACGCCCAGCACGCGTGCCGCATCGCTCGTAATGCGCGCGAGCGTCGCCGCGAGCGGCAGCCTGCGGGAGGCGCCCCACTTGAGCGTCAGCGGCAGCAGCAGCTCGAGGCCGGTCGCACCGGGTTCGGCCTCGGCAAACGGGATGTGCTTCTCGTCTTCATCCATCGGCGTGTGGTCGGAGCAGGCGCAATCGATGGTGCCGTCGGCAAGACCGGCGGCGAGCGCGTCACGGTCGCGCTGGCTGCGAAGCGGCGGGTCGAGCCGGCAGTGCGAATCGAAGTAGCCCAGGTCCATGTCGCAGAGATGCACGTGATGGATGCCGACGTCGCACGTGACCGACAGGCCCTCGGCCTTCGCCCGGCGCATCATCTCCACGCCCGCGGCGCTCGAGAGCCGGCACACGTGCGCGCGCGTGCCCGTCGCACGCACGAGCTCGAGGATCGTGCCGAGCGCGACGGTCTCGGCAAAGGCCGGGATTCCAGGCAGGCCAAGTCGGGTCGCGACATCGCCGTCGTGCGCCACGCCGCCGCGGGCGAGCCATACGTCCTGCGGACGCAACCAAACGCGAAAGCCGAAAGTTGCCGCGTACTGCAGCGCGCGCCACAGCACCTGGGTGTCGGTGAGCGGCGCGTTCGCCTGGGAGAACGCAACGCAGCCCGCCTCGTCGAGCTCGGCCATCTCGGTGAGCGACTCGCCCGCGAGCTTTACGGTAAGCGCACCGATCGGGTAGACCCGCGCGCGCGCGAGCGCCTTGGCGCGCCGTCGCAGCATGTCGACCAGGCCCGGCTCGTCGAGCGGCGGATCGGTATCGGGCGGACAGGCGAGGCTCGTCACGCCACCCGCCACTGCCGCGTCCATCTCCGACTCGAGGGTCGCCTTGTACTCGTAGCCCGGCTCGCGCAAACGGGCCGAAAGGTCGATCAGCCCCGGTGCGACCACCCGGTCTCGGGCGTCGAGCGTGCGATCGGCCGTTGCGCCCCTCGCCTCGCCGTCGAGCGCCGCGATGCGGCCCTCCGCAAGCAGCACGTCGCCCGTTGCGTCGCGCCCGCTCGCCGGATCGACCACGCGGCCGCCTCGGATCAGAAGTCTCATGCGCTCAGTTCCCCGCGACGATCGACATGACCGCCATGCGCACTGCGATGCCGAAGGTGACTTGCGGCAGGATCACCGAATGGGGCCCGTCGGCCACCGTCGAGTCGATCTCAACGCCGCGATTCATTGGCCCTGGATGCATGACGATCGCATCGGGCTTGGCGAGCGCGAGCTTCTCCGAGGTCAGCCCATAGTGCTTGAAGAATTCCTGCGCGCTCGGCAGCAGCGCGCCGCGCATGCGCTCGCTCTGCAGCCGAAGCATCACGACGACATCGCAGCCGCGCAGCCCCTCGCGCATGTCGTGGAACACGCGCACGCCGAGCGCCTCGACGCCGGCGGGCAATAGCGTCTGCGGGCCGATCACGCGTACTTCGGGCGCACCCAGCGTGGTCAGACCGTGGATCAGCGAGCGCGCGACGCGCGAGTGCAGCACATCGCCGACCACGGCCACCACCAGGTTCGAGAAGTCCTTCTTGTAATGGCGGATCGTATAGAGGTCGAGCAGCCCCTGGGTCGGATGCGCATGGCGGCCGTCGCCGGCGTTGATCACGTGCTCGTGCGGCTTGACGTGGCGTGCGATCAGGAAAGGCGCGCCCGAGGAGCCGTGGCGCACGACAAACAGGTCGGCTTGCATCGCCGACAGGTTGGCCACCGTATCGAGCAGCGACTCGCCCTTGGTGTGCGAGCTTACCGCGACGTTGAGATTGATGACGTCGGCCGAAAGGCGCTTGGCGGCGATCTCGAACGTGGTGCGAGTGCGCGTCGAGGGCTCGAAAAACAGGTTGAACACGCTCTTGCCGCGCAGCAGCGGCACTTTCTTCACCTCGCGCCCGGTCACCCCGACGAACGAGTCCGCCGTATCGAGGACGCTGGTCAGGATCTCGCGCGGCAGCCCCTCGATCGAAAGCAGGTGCTGCAGCTCGCCGTTCTGGTTGAGTTGCGGATTACGCTCCACGCTCGAGCTCGAGTCCGAGTTTGTCGTCCGGCCGACGCTTGAGGCGCAGCCGCATGCCCTGCGGCACGTCGACCTGCGCGCCGCAGACCTGCGGGCAGATCGGGAGCTGCCTGCCGCCACGGTCGGCGAGCACCACCAGCGCGATGCTCTGCGGTCGGCCGTAGTCAAAGAGCTCGTTTATCGCGGCGCGCACGGTACGGCCGGTGTAGAGAACGTCGTCGACCAGCAGCAAGTCCCGTCCCGCCACGTCGAACGGAATCCTGCTGCGCTTGGGATCGCGCGCCAGCCCCTGCTGGTGATAGTCATCGCGGTAGAAAGCGACGTCGAGCGTCCCCAGAGGCTCCTTGATGTCGAGCGCCGCGTGCAGCCGCTCGGCGAGCCATACGCCCCCGGTGTAAAGGCCGATCATCGCGGTATTCGCGCCGATGCGCGGCGCAAGCTCGGCGACGAGCTTGATGCAGAGTTTTTCGGCGTCGGGGAGATGGGTCATGTTCCCCCGGATGCGAGCTGGGAGCGTTGAACCTGGGAGACCTTCATCGGCCCCCCTCCGCGAAGTACTGCTCGAGAATCACCTGCGCAGCAAAAGAATCGAGTGTCCGCGCGCGCGAGGCGCGCGCGGCACGCCGCGCGCCCGCGGCTTCGCGCAGGCGGCTTTCCGCGGCCACTGAACTGAAAGCCTCGTCGACCCGCGCGACCGGCAGGCGCAGGCGTCCCTCGAGCTGGCGCGCGAAGCGCTCGGCGCGGCGCGCGATCTCGCTTTGCGTGCCATCCCCGGCGTGCGCCACGCCGACCACCAGGCGCGCGGCCGACCACTGCTCCACCAGCCGCGCAATCGCCGCAAAGCGCGCCGCGGGCTGCGTCGCGACGATCGGCGCGAGCGGGTGCGCGGTGCCAAGCAGTGCGTCGCCAACCGCGACGCCAATGCGCTTGGCGCCGAAATCGAAGGCGAGGACGGTGCTCGGTTTGGCGTCTGAAGAAAGGGGGGAAAGCCGCTCGGCGCGCTGCGAACGCGTCATGCGCTCAAGCATGGCCCGCGTCGTCGGCGAGCCGCGCGAAGTCGATGCCGAGCAGCTCCATCGCCGCCGCGAGGCGCTCCTCGGCCGGCAGATCGAAGATGATCGCGTCCTTCGCCTCCACCGTGAGCCACGCGTTCTGCGACAGCTCGTGCTCGATTTGTCCGGGCGACCAGCCGGCGTAGCCGAGGGTGACCATCATTCGGTCCGGACCGCTGCCGCGCCCGACGGCCTCCAGAATGTCCTTGGAGGTGGTGAGCCCGATCGCCTCGCGCACGCGCAGCGTCGATTGCCAGTTGCCGGCCGGCGCATGCAGCACGAAGCCGCGGTCGGTCTGCACCGGTCCGCCGAAGTAGATCGGGGTCGCCGCGATCTCCCGGGGCTCGAGCGTCAATGACAGGCGCTCGAACAGGGCTTGCAGGGTCATGTCGATCGGGCGATTGATGACGACGCCGAGCGCGCCCTGATCATTGTGCTCACAGATGTAAGTCAGCGTCCTCGCGAAGTATGGATCCACCATCTTGGGCATGGCGATCAGAAAGTGGTGCGTCAGATTGATCGAGGACATGCTATGGCTCTATTTTACCCCTACCCCGGCAATGCGGAGACAACTTTTTCCCGTGCTGGTTCCTGATTGCAATGCAACGCAAAGAGGCCGGGCACGAGACTTGCGCGCGCTGCCTTGCGCGACAGCGCGCAGAGGAACTCGGTGAGAAATCGCGGGGACGAAAGTGGGCCTAGCGACCGGACACGAAGCCGGCAATGTGCGCAAGCAGCTCGTCTTCCTGGTAGGGCTTGCCGAGAAACACGTTGACGCCGAGCTCGAGCGCGTGGCTGCGATGCTTGTCGGCGATGCGCGAGGTGATCATCACGATCGGCACCGCCCTGAGCCGCTCGTCGGCACGCACGTTGCGCGTGAGATCGAAGCCGTCCATGCGCGGCATCTCGATATCGACCAGCATCACGTCCGGGACCATCTCGGCAAGTTGCTCGAGCGCCTCCACGCCGTCCTTGGCCGTGATCACCTGATAGCCCTCGCGCGCCAGCAGCCGCCCGGTGATCTTGCGCACGGTCAGCGAGTCGTCGACCACCATGACGCGTGCGCGTGCTGCGCCGATCGCAACCGCTCTCGCCCGCTCTGATGCAAGGGCCGACGGGCGGGGCCTGCCGGCGAGCACCACGGGGTTGAGCACCAAGACGATTTCGCCGCTGCCCAGCACGGTGACCCCCGCCACCCCCGGGACGCGCTCGAGTTGCGGGCCAAGGTTCTTCACCACGACTTCCTGGTTGCCGATCATCTCGTCGACCTGCAGGGCGATCGATTCCATTCCTGCGCGCAACAGCAGCACCGGGGAATAGCGGCGCGTTTCCCCGGACGCCGCGCCCGTCTCGCCAAGCAGCTCGGGCAAGTAGGCGAAGCCGTACTGGCGGCCGGCCCATTCGATGTGCCCGGCCGCGCGCAACCGATCAAGCGCGTCGGCACGCAGCTGCTGCAGCTGCTCGACCATCACGGCGGGCAACGCGCAGATCCGCGCGCCCGAACGCACCAGTACGGTTTGCGTGACCGCGGTGGTCAGCGGCAGCCGAATCGTGAACTTCGCGCCCCGTCCGCTCGCCGTCGCAATTTCGACGCGCCCGCCGAGCGCGCCGACTTCGTCCTTGACGACGTCGGTGCCCACGCCGCGGCCCGCGACCTCGGTGATGTTCTCGGCGGTGGAGAATCCCGGCACGAAGATCAGGTCGGCAAGGCGCTGCGAGCTGACCGTCTCGCCGGCCCTGAGGAGCCCTTTCGCGAGCGCAATGCTGCGAATGCGCTCGAGGTCGAGCCCTGCGCCGTCGTCGGCGAGTGTAAGCACCACTTCGTTGCCTTCCTGGCGCACATCCAGCCGAATCTCGCCGATCTCGCTCTTGCCGGCGGCAGCGCGCGCCGCGGGGACCTCCAGCCCGTGAGTAATCGCATTGCGAATGAGATGCTCGAGTGGTGCGGTGATGCGCTCGAGCACCGAGCGGTCGAGCTCGACGCCGCCGCCACGCAGCTCGAGCTGCGCCCGCTTGCCGAGCTCCTTCGAACTCTGGCGCACCAAACGATGCAAGCGCTGCGCGATCGAACCCAGGGGCACCATGCGCACGCGCATCAGGTCCTGCTGCAGCTCCCGCGTCAGCCGCGCCTGCGCCGAAAGCGCGGCATCGGTGTCATCGACCACGCGTGTAATGCTCTGGTGCACCGTCGAGACGTCGTTCACGCTTTCGGCCATCATGCGCGTGAGCTCCTGCACTCGGGTGAAGCGGTCGAACTCGAGCGGATCGAAGCCGCCGTGCTGCTCCTCGATCTCCTTGGAGCGAGCCCGCATCTGCGATTCGGCCTGGATTTCGATCTCGCGCAACTGGCCGCGCAGGCGCCCCACGTTCTCGGTGAGATCGGCGAGCGCGCCTTTAAGTGCGCGCACCTCGCCCTCGATGCGCGAGCGCGCAATCGCCACCTCGCCCGTCTGGTTGACCAGCTTCTCCAGGACCTGGGCGCGTACCCGCATCATGCCGCGCGCGTGCGCCGCTTCCTGGGGCAGCACGGAGGTCGGGCGCGGCTCGGGCACCGAGGGCACCGCTTGCGATTCGGCCGCGGCGGGCGCCGGCGCCTCGGCGAGCGCGCGGCCGGTTCTCTGCAGGCGCTCGAGCAACAGGCCGATGCGGTCGGTCGAGGTCTCGAGGTCGTCGAACATTCTCGGCGAGGCGCTGTTCAGCGCGACCGCGTCCTCGACCCGGGTCTCCATGAGGTGCGTGAGCTCGCCCAGGCTCATTACGCCCGCCATGCGCGCGCTGCCCTTGAGCGTGTGCAGCGCACGCCGCAAGGCGTTGGCGTGCTCCAGGCTCGCGGGCGCGCCACGCCATGCGCGCAGCAGCTCCCCGATCCGGGGCGCGAGCTCGCCGGCCTCCTCCAGGAAGACCGGCAGCAGCTGCGGATCGATATCGTCATCCAGTCGGCGCTGTCGCCGCTCGATCGGAATTTCCTCGACGAGAAGGTCGGCCGTGCTCGGCGGCGCTTCGTCCTCGGTCACCGGAAGCAGCTCGGGCTCTGCGGCCGCAGCTTCGACGGGCACTTCGGCAATGGTTTCCGCGGCGGCGTTGGCAGGCGCGGATGCGCCCGCAGCCGCGAGCGCAATCACTGCGCCGCGTTCCGACGCCGTGTCCGGTTTTTCCTCGCGCGCCTCCCGCGGCTCGGCCGCAGTGTCGTCCAGCACCGGCGCGACCAGCGGCTCGGCCGGTCCGGTGATCAACTCGAGCGCGCTGCATAGCCGGTCTTGCGGCGCAGGCAGGTGCCGCTCGAGCACGCCGGCATACATGCTGCTCAACGCCGCAATGCAGCGCCCGAGCAGCTCGAGCTCGTCGGCCTGTACAGCCTCGGTCCGGCTTCGCAGCCGCAACAGCGCGTTCTCGAGCGCGTAACCGAGCGCGTGCATCGCGCCCAGCTGCACCGTGCCGCAGATTCCGGCGAAGGTGTGGGCGGCGCGCACGAGTTCGTCGCGCACGCGCTTGTCCAGCAGGGTCGCCGCGAGCTCGCGCTCGAGGGTGTCCAGATGCTGGCGCGCCTCATTGACGAACACGGCAAACAACGATGGCGAGATCTGAGCATCGCCAAGCACCACCGGCCGCTCTTCTGCGGGCGTCGCGGGCGCCTCGAGCACCGCGGGCGCGTGTACCGCGGCGGCCGCCGCGGGCGCGGGGGTACCCTCACCCAGGCGAACCCGCGTTGCGGCGGCGATGATCTCCTGCGGGTCCGGCTGCGGCTCGCCGCGGTGCAGCCTCGCGATCCAGTCCGAGAACGCCTCGTGCGCCTGAGCAAGCAGACCGCACAGTGCGGACGTGGCGCTGCGCTCCTCCTGCAACCAGAGGTTCATGACCTGCTCGACCGCCCACGCCGCCTCGCCGAGCCGGGTTAGCCCGACCATGCGGCCGCTGCCCTTGAGCGTGTGGAAGGCGCGCCGAGTCGTCGCCAGGTGCGCAGTCGACGCCGGCTGCGCACGGATCACCTCGAGATTCGAGGCGATGGTTGCGAGCACTTCAACCGCCTCCTCGAGGAAGATGACGAGCAGCTCCTGATCGAGCGCGTCGTCGCTCGCATCCTTGAGCCGCTCCGAATGCGCCGAGCCCGCGGCCTGCGGCTCCGGCTCCGGCTTGAGCGCGATGTGCAGCGTGTCGTCCGGATTGTCCGCCGCCTCGATTTGCGACAACGTCTCGCGGGCCTTGTCGCCCAGGGACCGGTCGGCCACCAGCTCGGCGTCCTTGCGGATGTCGTCCAGCCGGTGCTTGATCTCGGCGCGCAAGCGCTCGTCGGCGCGCTGGCCCTTGAATCTCTCGAGCAGCGTCAGCGCGTCGCGCGTCTTCTGCTCGAGCTCGATTTCGACGCTCGGTGCGGCCGCCTCCGGCGGTGGCGCGGACCGCGCGACCCGCACCGGTCGCATGGCCGCGGTGAAATCGGCCTTGCCGTGGCGCAGCGCCTCGATGTAGAAGCCAAGCCCCGAGAGGATCTGCGCCACGTCCTCGAACTGCTCGGTGCTCGGGCGCGTTGCCGCCGCGGCGAATCCTCGAATCGTCGCCGCGCAGCGCTCCAGCGCTTGTTCGGCCCGCTCTTCCCCGAGGACCCGCAGCGCGCCCGATACCTGATGGATCAGCGACTCGAGCGTCGCAAGCTCGCCGGCCTTCGCCGGATCCCGGAAGTAGGCGTCCAGCGCCTGCTCGATGCGGTGCAGATTGGCCTGCATCTCGGCGAGCGCGCTATTCACGGCGAGCTTTTCCTGCGCGCGCCGGGTCATTTCGTCGACCAGGGCTGCCGTAGGCAGCGGCGAGGTGCTGTCGATGCTGAGCACCGCGGCGCGCAGGCGCGCACCCATGACTTTCACCTGCCGCTCGAAATCCTCGGGCAGGCGCCGGTAGTTGTCGGCCGCATTCTCCGCCAGCAGCAGCGCGGTCGCGATCTCCATGGCGACCACTTCCGACATCCTGCTCGGGTGCGCCTGCAGCTCGCGCGCAGCGCGACCGATCTCTGCCGTAAGGACGGCAACCTGTCGATTGCCGAGGCGCTCGCCCTGCGCGGCGATGGCTTCGGCGTGCTGCGCAAAAGCGGCAAGCGCGGATTCGGCGCCGGCCGCAAAGCGGTTCCAGGACTCCTTGGCTCCGGCGAGCGCCTCGCGCAGCGCGTGCGCAACCGGCATGCGCTGCGAAATGTCCGGCGAGCCGGTGGGCACCGGCACAGGATGCTCCAGCCGGTAGGCGTCCTTGACCGTGCGTGCGCGTGCGCTGCGCTCGCCGGCGCTCGCAACCCAGAAGAGCACCTCGCGCATCAGGCGCTCCGCGACCGACGGCGAGCCTTCGATCACGCGCCGCAGCTGCTGCTCGATCCTCGAGCAAAGTGGCTTGATACCGCTGCTTTCCGACGCGAGATCGCCGTGCGCCAGCGCGTCAAACAGCGCGCCGGCCGCCCACCAGAAAGCGCGCTGCACCGGCACCGACTGAGTCGATTCGACGGCATCGACCGCAGCGCGCATTTCCGCGATCGCGGGCAGGTTGGACGGATCACGCAGAAAGTGAACCAGGCCTTGCTGGTAGCGCGCGCGCTGCGCACGCAGCAGCGCCTGCGCCTGCTCCGGCGCCAGGCTCAGCGCGGGCCGCTCGTGCGGCGGCGCTGGGAGCGTCAGGTCGGGGAAGTAGAGCTCAGCCTCCGAGGGTGCCGGTGCGGCGCGGGCGTGGGCAAGCTGGCGGTACTCGGGAAACAGCCGCATCGGCTGATCCGGCGCGCCTTCGAGCAGTTCGGACAGGTATTTGCCGATCGCGCCGATCGCCCGCTCGAGTGCCTGCGGCGCGCTTCCCGCCGCATCCACTTTGCCCGCCGCGAGTTCGGCGACCAGCTTTTCGGTCTCCTCGAAGAAGCGCGACACGCCCTCCAGACCGACGATCTGCACCGCGCCAGCCGCCTGGTGCAGGTGCATGCCGCAGGCCTCGAGCTCGCCTCGCCGATCGTTTCGGCCGCCGAAGACGCGCAGCGCCTCCTTGGCCCGCGCGAGCGACGAATCGATCTCGCTCTTGACCCAGCTCAGGGGACCGATGTCGAACACGCTGCTCATGCGGCGGGGCCTGCGCTCCAGGTCAGACCTTGAAGTTCGCCACCGAGCTCTTCAGATCGCGCGCCAGCGTCGCCAGCTCGCCGACCGAGGCCGCGGTGCGCTTGGTACCTTCGGTCGCCTGCTCGGTAATGCCCAGAATGTTGCGCATGCTCACCGCCACCGCACCCGCCGCTTTCGCCTGACCCTGCGTCGTCTTGGAAATGGTTTCGATCAGCGTCGCCAACCGGCGCGACACCTCGCCGATCTCGGCCAGCGCCTGTCCTGCCGCGTCTGAGAGCCTCGCGCCCTCGACCACACCCTGGGTGCTCTTCTCCATCGCACTCACCGCGTCGTGCGTGTCGGTCTGAATCGTCTTGACGATGGCGCCGATCTGCTTGGTCGCCTCGGCCGAGCGCTCGGCGAGCCGCTGCACTTCCTCGGCGACTACCGTGAAGCCGCGCCCCGCCTCGCCCGCCGAAGCGGCCTGAATCGCAGCGTTCAGCGCCAGCACGTTGGTCTGCTCGGTGATGTCGGTGATCAGCTCGACGATCTCGCCGATTTCCTGGGAGGATTCGCCGAGCCGCTTGATGCGCTTGGCGGTCTCCTGGATGCCGTCGCGAATCTCGTTCATGCCTGCTATCGCACTCTGCACCGCACTCTGTCCCTTTTCGGCAGCCGAGAGCGAACTGCGCGCGACACGTGCCGACTCGGCGGCGCTCGCCGACACCTCGTTGATGGCCCGCGCCATGCCGAGTACCTGCGAGCCGGTGGTGCGGATCTCCTGCGACTGGCGCTCGGCCGCCGCAATCAGCTGCGTTGTGGTTTGCTGGGCGGACTCGGACGCGCTCGATACCTGCGTGGCGGCGTTGTTGATGCGGCCCACCAGCTCGCGCAGCTCCTCGATAGCGAAGTTGACTGAGTCAGCGATCGCACCGGTGATGTCCTCGGTCACCGTCGCCCGGACGGTCAGGTCGCCCTCCGCGAAGCCTTGCATCTCGTTCATCAGGCGCAGAATGGCCTCCTGATTCTGGTCGTTCTGGCGCTTCGCCCGCGCTTCGTCGGTTTCCGCGCTCTCTCGGCGCAGGCGCTCGTCCCCGACGAACGTAAAGGCCATCAGCGCGAGCACCACGGCCATCATTGCCACGACTGCGGCGATGACATAGATCGTCTTCGATTGCGCGAGGTCTGCCTCGAGCTCGTTGGCGAGGCGCTCCGAGGCGCCGAGCAGCTTCTCCGAGTCGTTGAACACGGCGAACGCTGCGTTCTTCGCCGACACCAGGCGCTGCATGTTGCCGAGGATCGAGGAAACCGAGTCGCGATAGATCTGGAACGCGTCGCCGAGCTCGATCAGCTTGGCGGCGGTGTCCGGATTCTTCGGCGCCGGCAGGCGCATGGCGTCGCTGCCTTGCTGTAGCGCGACCATCGTGCCGCGGAACTCGTTGGTGTCCTTGCCGAGCAGGAACGCGACCTCCGGGTCGATGGTCTCACCCGCGAGCAACGCGTTGGCGTTCTTCGCCATGCGCTGGGTGAGCATCACCAGTTGTCCCGCGGCGGAGATCTCGCGCGGCGAGGCGCCGCTCTGCAACTTGAGCGCCTGCACCTGCTCCGCGAGGTCGAGCAGCAACGGGTTGGAGCCGTTGACCTTGGCGACCGCGCCGCCGAGCCCGACCAGGTTCTTCTGCTCGCGCAGCAGCGTGCCCGAATTGCGCTCCGTGCGCTCCCACTCCTTGACGAGCGCGTCGAGCGCCGGCTGCACTCGCTCCGGGGTCGCCGGGATGGCCTCGCCACTCACTGCGCCGCCTTTTCTGAGCCGCTCAAGAATGGCGCCGAAGGCATCTCGGCTCGCCTGCACCTGCTGGAATGCCTCCGGGTTGCCGAGCAGGCCCTGCAGCGACGCCTTCGCCAGGCGTTGCGAAAGCATGCGCAGCTGACCGGCGTCGGCGATGTACTGGGCGCCAAAGCGCGCATCGCGGTTGTTGACCCACACCAGGAATACCGCGACCACCAACAGCATGACGAACAGCGGCAGCAGCACGGTGAGCTGCTTGCCGTGCAGGGCGCGCGCCAGCGCATCCGCGGCGCGACCCGCAGGTTTCTGCGCGATCGGCGACGCGGCCGCGAACGGACTGTCCGCTTCGCCCTTGCCTGCCAATTTAACGGCCAACTTGAATGCCATGTGTCCTCCGGCTCACGTTCAGCGCGGCGGCGTGCCGCGCGGTGTTTGTTCTAGTGCATCGCGACATTGAGAAACTCGCGGTGCGAAAGCAATCGGGTGCTGTCAAGCTCGTGCCAGATGCGTCCCTCGGCATCTCGCCAGGCCTTCTCGGCCCACTTCGCCGCGGCGCCATTCCTGCGGCTGCGCTCGAACTCGCGAAGGTTGCGCAGCCCGGCGAGCCGCGTGACCAGCAGCGCCGCGTTGATCGCGTGCGGCTGCCCGATCAGCAGCAGCCGGCTCTCGACGCCGAGTGCGCTCGGCGGGCCACCGAGGAAGGCGCCGAAATCGGAGATGCCGAAGAGCACGCCGCGCACGTTGGCCACGCCGACGAACCAGCTTTGCGTCAGGGGCACGCGCGCAATCTCGGGCACGGCGAGCACTTCGCCGGCGCTCTCGAGGCGCACCAGCCAGTGCGTGCCGCCCGCCTCGAACGACAGGCGTGCGCTGGGCGTGGCTTCGCTGGCAGCCGCGCGAATACGGCTCGCGAGCGATTCCTGGAAGTCCCTTAGGCTGGTGCGCTTCGACACGGAGCCCGTCAGCCGAGCGCCGCGATCTTGCTCGCGAGCTCTTTCACATCCACCGGCTTGACGATGTAGTCCTTGGCGCCCTGTCGCAGACCCCAGATGCGGTCGGTCTCCTGCGATTTGGTGGTGCACATGATGACCGGAATGTGCTTGGTGGCCTCGTCGCGCGCGATCTGGCGCGTCGCCTGAAAGCCATTGGTACCCGGCATCACCACATCCATGATGACGAGATCCGGCCGCTCGGCCTTGGCCTTCTCGAGCGCCTGCTCGCCGCTGTCGGCGAGCGAGACCTGGTAGCCGAGCTTGGTCAGATTCTCGAGCAGGAACTGCCGGTCGGTGGCCGAGTCGTCGACCACCAGGATTCTCTTGACGGGCATGGCGCTATCTCCGTGGTTCAGTTCGCGCGGCCGGCGCGGGCCGGGCCCGCCGCGCGGGGTGCATGATCGGCAACCGCCTTCAGCAGGCTGTCCTTGCTGAAGGGTTTGGTCAGGTATTCGCTGGAGCCCACCATGCGGCCGCGCGCGCGATCGAACAGGCCGTCCTTGGATGACAGCATGACGACCGGCGTGGCCGCGAACTTCGGGTTCTTCTTGATCAGCGCGCAGGTCTGGTATCCATCCAGACGCGGCATCATGATGTCGACGAACACGACGGCCGGTTGATGATCGGCGATCTTGGCTAGGGCGTCGAAGCCGTCTTCGGCGAGGATCACCCTGCAGCCGGCCTGCAGAAGAAAGATCTCGGCGCTGCGACGAATGGTGTTCGAGTCGTCGATCACCATTACCTTGATGCCGGCAAGGTCGGCCGTGTCGGCCATCGTGCAACACCCCCGCAAGAGCTTCCGCGTTCGCGAACTGCCGCAGCCCCATGCCCGGCGCGCGAATCGTCGTCAAACCCGCGCGAACGCTGCGCGCGGGCCAGCCCGGCAAGCATACTAGAGGGGCAAGCGAAGTTGAAAGCGTCGCATGTGCAAAAGTGCCTGCTCAGATCTCGATCATCTCGAAATCGTCCTTGCGCGCGCCGCACTCGGGACAGGTCCAGTTGATCGGTACATCTTCCCAGCGCGTGCCGGGTGCGATGCCTTCGTCGGGCAGACCTGCGGCTTCGTCGTACACGAAGCCGCAGATGAGGCACATCCAGCTGCGATATTCGGGCGTCGGCGCCATCGAGTGCGGGCGAGGTGGGTTAAAATGGCCCGGCATCTTATCGCATTCCCCGACGCGGCCCGCCGCGCGCCGCGGAGCACCCGCCGGCGCGGCCTGTGAAATGCCTGCATTGCCACCGATCGTGCTCACCTTTGCCGCCTCCGACCCCACCGGTGGCGCGGGAATGCAAGCCGATCTGCTGACGCTCGCAAGCATGGGATGTCATCCGCTCTCGGTGCTCACCGCGCTGACGGTGCAGGATACGCGTGGCGTCGAGGCTATGCTCGCGATCGATCCGGAATGGGTGAGCGACCAGGCGCGCCGCCTGCTCGAGGACATGCCGGTCGCCGCGTTCAAGCTTGGCGTACTCGCGAGCGCGGCCAATGTCACCGCAATCGCCGAGATCGTGTCCGATTACCCTGAGGTGCCGGTGATCCTCGATCCGGTGCTCTCCTCCGGGCGCGGCGACGCGCTGGCGGGCGAGGATACGATCGAGGCGGTGCGCGAGTTGCTTCTGCCGCAAACCACGATCGCGACGCCGAACAGCATCGAGGTGCGGCGCCTCGCCGAGGACGAGGACGACGCGTCCGAGCCCGAGCTCGACGAATGCGCGCAGCGCCTCGTCGGCTTGGGATGCGAGTACGTGCTCGTTACCGGCACCCACGAATCGACCGCGCACGAAGTCGTGAACACGCTCTATGGCGAGCGCGGCGTGGTGCGCGAGGATCGCTGGCGGCGCCTGCCCGGCAGCTACCACGGCTCGGGCTGCACGCTTGCCTCGGCAATCGCCGCCGCGTTGGCCAACGGCCTCAATCTTCCCGAGGCGGTGCGCGAGGCGCAGGAGTACACCTGGCAAGCGCTCGCCTCCGGCTTCCGGCCGGGCATGGGGCAGTTCCTCCCGGACCGCTTCTTCTGGGCGCGCGAGGTGGACGACGCCGTCGACGGCGGCTCACCGTGACGCTGCGCGGCCTGTACGCGATTACACCAGCGCTCGAGGGCGAGGCGCTCCTTGCGCGCGTGCGCAGCGCGCTCGAAGGGGCCGGGCCCGGCTGCGTGCTGCAGTACCGCGGCAAGACGAGCGACGCGTCGCAGCGCTTGCAGGACGCGCGCGCGCTCGCGGCGCTGTGCCGCACGCACGGCGCCACGTACATCGTCAACGACGACCTCGAGCTCGCTCTCGCGGTGAACGCCGACGGGCTGCATCTTGGGCGCGAGGACGGCGAGCCGGCCGCGGCTCGAGCGCGCCTCGGCGCCAGGCTGCTCGGCGTCTCGTGCTATGACTCGCTCGAGCGCGCGCGCGCCGCGGTCGCCGCGGGTGCCGATTACGTGGCGTTCGGCAGCGTGTTTTCCTCGAGCACCAAGCCCGGCGCGGTACGCGCGCCGCTCGCGCTGTTCGCCGCGGCGCGACCGCTCGGGGTGCCACTGGTCGCGATCGGCGGCATCACGCTCGACAATGCGCCGCAACTTCTGGCGGCGGGCGTCGATTGCGTCGCGGTGATCTCCGATCTGTTCGAGGCGCGCGACATCTCGTCGCGCGCGCGCGCGTTCACGCGCTTGTTCCACTCCAACGCCCTTTCCACGCCATGAGCAACAAAAACGAAACGCTGTACAACCGCGCGCAGCAAAGCATCCCTGCCGGCGTCAACTCGCCGGTGCGCGCGTTCCGCGCGGTCGGCGGCACGCCACCGTTTCTCGAGCGTGCCGCCGGTGCCTACCTTTGGGACGCCGACGGCCGACGTTACATCGACTATGTCGGCTCGTGGGGACCGATGGTGGCCGGGCACACGCATCCGCAGGTGGTCGCGGCGGTGCAGGCGGCCGCCGCCCGCGCGCTGTCGTTCGGCGCACCGACCGAGGCCGAGATCGAGCTCGCCGAAATCCTCTGTCATCTGGTGCCGTCGGTCGAGCGGGTACGGCTGGTGTCTTCGGGCACCGAAGCTACCATGACCGCGATCCGGCTGGCGCGCGGCTTCACCGGGCGCAATGTGATCGTCAAGTTCGAGGGCTGTTACCACGGCCATGCCGACAGCCTGCTGGTCAAGGCGGGCTCGGGCGCGCTGACTTTCGGCAATCCGAGCTCGGCGGGCGTGCCGCCGGAGACCGCGGCGCACACGGTCGTGCTCGATTACAACGACAGTGCACAGATCAAGGCGCTGTTCGAGGCGCGCGGCGCGCAGATCGCCGGCGTCATCGTCGAGCCGGTTGCGGGCAACATGAACCTCGTGCTGCCCGCAGCGGGGTTCCTCGAGACATTGCGCGCGCAGTGCAGCACCCACGGTGCGCTGCTCATCTTTGACGAGGTCATGACCGGCTTTCGGGTCGCACTGGGCGGCGCACAGCAACGCTTTGGCATCAAGCCCGACCTGACCACGCTCGGCAAGGTGATCGGCGGCGGCTTGCCGGTGGGCGCGGTAGGCGGCCGGCGCGAGATCATGGAGCAGATTGCGCCGCTCGGCCCCGTGTACCAGGCCGGGACGCTTTCGGGAAATCCCGTGGCGGTCGCCGCGGGCCTTGCGACTCTCAGGCTGGTCGCGCAGCCTGGTTTTCTCGAGCGCGTCGAGGCCAGCACGCGCGCCCTGACCGAAGGTCTGGCGGCGGCGGCGGCGAAATCGGGCGTGACATTCTCGGCTCAGCACGCGGGCAGCATGTTCGGGTTGTACTTCCGTGCCTCGCCACCGAGGAGCTTTGCCGAGGTCATGCAATGCGACCGCGAACGCTTCAACCGCTTTTTTCACGCCATGCTCGGCCGCGGCGTGTATCTCGCGCCCTCGGCCTACGAGGCGGGCTTCGTCTCGGCCGCGCACGGCGCGGCCGAGATCGAGGCGACGCTCGCGGCGGCGCGCGAGAGCTTCGCGGCGCTCGGCTAGCTCAGGGAATCTGCACCGCGCTCATGCGCGCGCGGATGGTGTCGATGCGCCCAACGAGGTACGGGGTGCGCTCGCCGCGCTCGTAGCGGCGCGGGCTCGGCAGCACGGCGGCCAGCCACGCCGCCTGCTCGGCATCGAGCGAGGCGGCGGTAATGCCGAAATGGTGACGTGCCGCGGCTTCGGCACCGAACACTTCGTCGCCCCACTCGGCGACGTTCAGGTAGAGCTCGAGGATGCGGCGCTTGCTCAGCGTCGTCTCGAGCATCCACGTGATGATCGCTTCCTGGCCCTTCCTCACCCAGGAACGCTTGCCCGAAAGGAACAGGTTTTTCGCCAATTGCTGGCTGATGGTCGATGCGCCCGAAACGACCCGCCCGCGGCGTTCGTTTTTTTCGATCGCCTTCTGAATCGCCTCCCAGTCGAAGCCCTCATGGTCGATGAACTTCGCATCCTCGGCGGCGACCACCGCGCGCTTGAGCTGCGTTGAAATACGCTCGTACGGCACCCAGTGCTGGCGCAGTCGCGCGCGGGGCGACTTCTCCTGCAGACGTTCGAGCCGTGCCTGCATGAACGCCGTGGCGGACGGGTTTTGCCAGTTCCACCAGAGCACGTGGGCGTAGTACCAGGCCTGCACCGCGAACACCACGAAGACCAGGGCGCCCACGGTGTAGCTGAGTGCCCTCAGTGCCCGCCGGACGACGCTCCGCGTACGCCTCGCCATGACCCTCAGCGCGCGCGCAGCGCGGCGAGCACCGGGCCCGTGGCGGGCCGCACGCCACGCCACAGAAAGAACGATTCGGCCGCCTGCTCGACCAGCATGCCGCTGCCGTCGCACGCATGCGCGCCTTCTGCGCGCGCCCAGGCGAGGAACGGCGTGTCGTGGCCGTACACCATGTCGTAAGCGAATCCCCGGGAGGCGATCAACCGCGCAGGCAACGCGGGCGCCTCCCCCGTGAGCCCCGCGGAGGTGGCGTTGACAATCAGCTCGAAGGACTCCCCAGCGAGCGCGTCGTAAGCGCAGGCCGAGACCGCTGCCGCCGCCAGGCGCTTCGCCAAGGCGCGCGCCTTGGCGATCGTGCGGTTGGCAATCACGAGACGCGCCACCCCCGCATCGAGCAGCGGCGCGGCCACGCCTTGCGCCGCACCGCCCGCGCCCATCAGCAGGACGCGTTTGCCCGCGAGCGCGATACCGAGGTTTGCCTGGAGGTCGCGCACCAGGCCGACGCCATCGGTGTTGTCGCCGCGCGGCGCCGGGCCGTCGAGCACCAGCGTGTTGACGGCCAGTGCAGCACGCGCCCGCTCGCTGAGTGCCGCGCAATAGCGGTACGCCTGGTCCTTGAACGGCAGCGTGACATTCGCACCGCGACCGCCCGCCGCGCGAAAAGCGTCGACCGTGCGCGCAAAACCCTCGAGCGGCGCCTCGATGCGCCGGTAGTCGATATCCTGGCCGGTCTGGCGCGCGAACTCGGCGTGAATCCACGGCGACTTCGAGTGCGCCACCGGATTTCCGATCACTGCGTAGCGATCCGCCATATTGCGCTATTCGTTCCTAAGGACGACTGCCGTCGGCGAGCGGGAATTCCGCGGCGACCGGCAGGGCGCGGAAGGCTCCGGTGCAAAGCGCCGGAAGGGGCCCGACCCTCCTGCTCCGGCCTTGTGGCTCGCTACTCCGTCCAGATCTTGTCTCCCTGCCCGAAGAACCACGTGCGGGTGATCACCAGCAGATCGGTGTCGCGGCGGATGCTGGCGGGAAACGGCGCAAACGGCGAGGCCATGCGCACGATCTTGAAGGCGGCGGCGTCGAGCACCTTGAGACCCGAGGAGCGGTCGAGCTCGACCGCCTCGACCGAACCATCCGGTTTGATGGTCACCGTGAGGCGCAGGTTCCCGTACAGCTTGCCCCGCGCCTCCGCCGGATAGTTGAGCGTACCGACGCGCTCGATTTTGTGGCGCCAGTCCTCCTCGTACTGTGCAAAGCGGTATTCGGAGGCGCGAGCGCCGATGAACTTCTTTCTCGGCCGTTTCTGATAATCATCGATCTGCCGGTCGATCTGCGCCTGCAGCCGCATCGCGGCAAGCGACAAGTCGGCCAGGTCACGTCCGCTGAGTTTCGGCGCCGCTTCCTCGACAGGCACGGGCACCGGCTTGGGCGGCTCGGGCGGCACGGCGCTGCGCGCCTCTCGCGCCTGCGCGAGGAGGCGCTGCTGCTGCGCCTCGAGCTGCTGCACGCGCACTTGCGCCTGCGCCAAGTCCTTGCCCGGATCGGGCGGCTTGGCCACCCGCAGCGGCGACTTGGCACGACGGTTCTCCTCGGTGTCGCCGCCGCGGTCGAGGTTCACCTGCGCCAGCGCCTCCGCCTTGACAGGCTTCTCCTCGGTCTTGGCGTTGACCAGGATCACTTCGAGCGCCTGATTCGCCTTGTCGACGCGCAGCGACGCGGGAAACTGGAAGTGAAACGAGAGCGCAACGCTGTGCAGCAACAGCGACGCCGCGAACGAAGCGGCCAGCACGCGCGATTGACGGTCCAGACCCGCCCAGAAATCGAGCGGGTGAAGAATCGGGCTCGCGAAAGTTGCCTGCAAACGCGCCTCGGTGAATGCGGTCGCGGATATTGTAGGGCTTTAGCGCTCGAGCGGGGCGTCCTGCGACACACTCTCGGCGGGCACTGCAACGAGCGTCTCGCGATAGGTGCACGCGAGGGTCAGCTCGAGCAGATCAACCTCGCCCAGCTCGAGGCGCACGCGCACGCCCGGCTCGAGCACCGGCAGCGACGGCACCCGCTGGGTGAGCGGCATGCGATCCAGGCGCACCACGTTTTCCCGCAATACCGTCGCCTCGATCGAGGTCACCCGCTCCTGCAGCAGCCAGCGCAGGCACCAGTAATCCTCCATGGTGCGCTGATGCTCGTCATAACGCGCATGCGTCACTTCATAAGCGCGCACGGCGGAGAGCAGCGTTTCGGAGTTGCGCGCAAAAGGAGGGCGGCGCCCGGCAAGCGATGCCGCGAGCTGCCACTGGTTCAGAAGATCGACGTAGCGCCGCAGCGGCGAGCTCATCCAGGCGTAGCACGATACCCCAAGGCCTTCGTGCCCTTCCGGGTGCACGCTCATGCGCACCTTGCCCGAGGATTGCACCCGAAAGATCGCCGCAACGTCGCGCTCGGCAAGCTGCTCGCCCCAGGACGTGTTGGCAAGGATCATCAGCTCGGAAACCAGCTTGTCGAGCGGCGCGCCGCGCCGGCGCGGCTCGATCCTGATGCGGGCGCCCTCGACGCGGAACACATAGTCGAGCACCCCCGTATTGACGCTTGGCTTGCCGCGTGTGGCTTCGAGCGCGTTCGCCAGGCGCCACAGCGTGCGTAGCTCGTCCTCGTAGGCAAGGCCGGCCTTGCCACCGGACTCGAAGGCCTGGTTGATGACCTCGTAGTCGGAATGGCGGAGGTTGGCCGCGACTCGAATGCGTTCCAGACGCGAGTGCCGGCCACGCACCGTCAGATCGCCCGCCGCCACGTTCAGATACAGCGACACCGCCGGCCGCACGCCGCCGGCATCGAGCGAGAAACGCTCGATGACGTCCGGCGGCAGCATGGTGAACTTGTGGCCCGGCATGTACGCGGTCATCAGACGCTCGCGCGCGATCGCATCGAGCGCCGAGCCGGGCGCGAAGCCGAGCGCCGGGGCCGCGATGTGGATGCCGACTCGCAGCTCGTCCTCCGAGACCCGCGTCACGGAAAAGGCGTCGTCGATCTCGATCGTGCCGATGTCATCGAGACTGAAGGCATCGACCTCGGCGAGCGGCAGCTCCTCGGGCAGCAAAGGCGCCCCGTGCGGGGGAAACGAGGTGCCGCGCGGGAAGAACTCGAACAGGAAGCGGTTGAGGTGAAAATCGTGACTGTCCGCGATCAGGCCGCAGCGATCGAGCAGGCGCGTCGGCGTCAGGCCGGACTGCTTGCACGCCTGCTCGAACGCTTTGGTTTGCGGCTTATTGCGGTCCGGCGCGTAGAGCAGCTCGTCGCGCAGCGCCGCGATCTCAGGCGGGCACTCGAAACGCAGCAGCCGCTCGGCCCAGGCAGCGATGTCCTCCTGGATACGCTTTTTCTTCTCGATGCTGGCGAGCGCGACCTTCAGCGTTTCCTCGGGCGCCGCCTGGTAGCGCCCGCGCCCGCGCCGATAGAAATACATCGGCGCCGAGTGCAACTTGAAAAGTACGCCGGCCGCCTCCCGCGGGTGCGGCTCGCGGCCGACGTATTCGCGCGCCAGCTCGCCGAACGTGAACTCGCCTCGGCCGCAGCACTGCCACAGGAAGTCGGTATCGAGCTCGCCGGCGAAAGCGTGCGCCTGTTCGAGCAGCTCCGCGCCGCTGGGCCGCTCGAAATGCATCAGCACATTCGCCGCCTTGACCTTGGAGCGCTTGCCGTGCGGGCTTTCCACCTGCACCGAAGCGGGTGCCTGCGCGAGTACCGCGCCCACCTTGAACTCGCCGTCTTCCTCGTAGAGAACTTGCATGTCGCGCGCGGGAAACAGACGATTATAGGCGAGCCGGCGCGCGCGCCGACCCACGCCGCGCGATCAGGCGCGCTCGAGTCCCGCGAACGCGACAATGCGCGGCAGATGCTCCGCAAAGGACTGCATCGTGTGGTCGCCGCCGTCGCGGATGATGCAGCGTGCACCCTCGTACCTGCGGGCGGCCTCGCGCCAGTCGAGCACCTCGTCGCCCGTCTCGAGCAGTAGCAGGTAGCGCTCTGGATCGACGCGCGGCACTTCCAGCGCGCGCCAAGCTTCGAGGTGCTCGCGGGTCAGTGCGTAGCGCTCGCCCGTATAAAGGTTTTGCTGCGCCCCGAGCTCGCGCTCCAGTCCGAGATGCGGCCGGATCGCCGGGTTGACCAGTACCGCGCGCGCCGCGTGGCGCTCTGCGAACCAGGTGGCGTAGAAGCCTCCGAGCGAGCTTCCGACAAAGGTTACGTGCCTCGTGTCGTGACGCGCGAGCTCGCCCTCGATGACACGCACGGCCTCCCACGGCAGGTGCGGCAACGCCGGGCACACGAAGCGCGGGCCCAGGCCGCGCGCCTCCATATACGTCTGCAGGGTGCGTGCCTTATGCGAGGACGGCGCACTATTGAAGCCGTGCAGATAGAGAATCATGCGCCGGGCGTCCAACGCTCGGGCGCATCCGTCCTCAGGCTTCGCTTCGGGGCGGCGTGGCGCGGCGCGAGATCGGAAAGACGAACAGGTTGCGCAGCATCCCGCCCAGCGTCACAACGAACAGAAAAGCGGTGCCGCTTGCCATGATCGCGAGATAGGTGGCGAGACCCGGCTCGTCGACCTTCGCCTGCAAGGCATGGCCGTACAGGACGCTGCCCACGAGCCAGGCCGCAACGAGGGCCAGCGCCAGGATGCCCGCATTGCATGCCAGCAACCGCCGCGGGGGGACGCCGGTCGGATTGGCGTGGAAGAAACCCCAAATCACGATGCCCAGCAGAAACGCCAGAATCAGAAGCATGAAATGCATGCCACCCTCCCCCGAAACCAAGTGCCGCGAAGGCTACGCCGGCGTTCATGCCCTGCCTTGATCTGGATCAGAGCCCGCCCGCGAGGCGCTCGAGCAGCTTGTCGTGCAGACCCCCGAAGCCGCCGTTCGACATGACCAGAACATGGTCCCCAGGCCGCGCCTGCGCGGCGATCGCAGAGACCAGCGCAGCGAGCTCACCGATGCAGTGGGCGCGCCCGCCGAGCGGCCGCAACAGGGTGCGTGCGTCCCAGCCGAGGTTGGCGTCGAACACGAAGATGAGATCCGCCTGCGCAAGGCTCTCGACGAGCGCTTCCTTCATGACGCCCTGGCGCATGGTGTTGGAGCGCGGCTCGAGCACTGCCAGAATGCGGGCCCCGCGCACGCTGCGCCGCAGCCCCTCGATGGTGCCCCGCACCGCCGTGGGATGGTGCGCGAAATCATCGTAGACGCTTACCCCTCGCGCGCGGCCGCGCAATTCCATACGCCGGCGCACGCCCGAAAAACTGGCGAGCGCCTCGATCGCCGCCGCGGGCGCGACCCCAGCATGACGAGCGGCCGCGATCGCCGCGAGCGCGTTCATGCGGTTGTACTCCCCGAGCTGGGACCAGCGCACTCTGCCCAGCGGCTCGCCCTGCCACGCCACCGCGAAGCCCCCCTCGGCGTCCGGCGCTCCCGCTTCCCAGCCGCCCGCGACCCCGAGTTGCTCGACCGGGGTCCAGCAACCTTTCGCCAGGACCCGTGCAATGGACGCCTCACGGCCGTTGGCAATGACCAGGCCGGACTTGGGCACGATCCGCACGAAATGGTGAAATTGACGCTCGATAGCGGCAAGATCGTCGAAGATATCTGCATGATCGAACTCTAAATTATTCAGGATTGCGGTTCGGGGACGGTAGTGGACGAACTTCGAGCGCTTGTCGAAAAACGCGGTGTCGTACTCGTCGGCCTCGATGACGAAGAGGTCGGAGACGCTGTGGCGCGCGGAAAGTGAGAAATCGAGCGGTACCCCACCGATCAGGAAACCCGGAGAGCGGCCCGCCCGCTCGAGGATCCAGGCAAGCATCGACGCCGTTGTGGTTTTGCCGTGCGTGCCAGCCACGGCCAGCACGTGCCGACCGTGGAGCATGTGATCGGCGAGCCATTGTGGGCCGGATACGTAGCGCTCGCCCCGATCGAGAATCGCTTCCATCAGCGGATTGCCGCGGGTGACGACGTTGCCGATCACCCAGACATCCGGCGACAGGGCAATCTGCTCGGCGCCGTAGCCCTGAACCAGCTCGATGCCCAGCGCTTCCAGCTGCGCGCTCATCGGTGGATAGACATTCGCGTCGCAGCCGGTGACGCGATGGCCCGCGGCCTGCGCGAGCGCTGCGATACCGCCCATGAATGTGCCGCAGATGCCGAGAATATGCAGGTGGACGGCCATGGCGCGCGGCGAAAAGGCTCGGATTGTACGCGATGCGCGCGGCGCCCGAGTCCCGACCCTGCGCTATGATCTGCGTGTGCGGAGCCATGGCTCCGCGCTTTCATCCAATGCTGCGATGAGGACGCTGCGATGACGCGCAACCGGTCGCGCCAGTACAGCGTGCGCGCGAGGATCGCCGCCGCCGCCGCCCGCATCATGGCCGAGGACGGGATCGACGATTTCGCCCTCGCCAAGAGAAAGGCGGCGCGCCAGCTCGGCGCCGAAGACACGCAGTCGCTGCCCGCAAATGACGAGGTGGAGGCCGAGCTGCGTGCCTACCACGCGCTGTACCAGGCCGAAGAGCACCCGGGCCGCATCGTCGAGCTGCGACGCGTCGCGCTCGATGCCATGCGTTCGCTCGAGCGCTTCAACCCCTACCTGACCGGCCCGGTGCTCAAGGGCATCGCTGGACGCTATGCGGAGATCGATCTTCAGCTTTTTCCCGACAACGCCAAGGAGGTGGAGCTGTTCCTGCTCGATCGCAGCATCCCCTACTCGGCGAGCGAGGTGCGACGCTACTCGGGAGATCGCGTGCGTACGGTGAGTGTGCTTTCACTTACCTGGCAAGGAGCGAGTCTCAAGCTGTCGGTGTTCGACCCACGCGATGAGCGTCTAACGCTGAAGACCTCGCAGAGCGGTCGGGTCATGGACCGGGCCGGAATCTCGGAGGTCGGCGCCCTACTCGACGAAGGAGGTGGACCCGGCCATGGCGCTCGGTCGGCGTGAGTGGCTGATCCTCGGCAGCGTCGGTGTCGCTGCGGCCACGGCGGGTGCGCTGGTGGGTCCGATGTTGGTGCAGTCGCGCAGCGGCGCCGCCGACCTCCTGGCGGCGAGCTTCCCCGACCTGGCGGGTCGCCCACGCAAGCTGCTCGACTGGCAAGGCAAGGTCTTGGTGTGCAATTTTTGGGCGACTTGGTGTGCGCCCTGTCGCGAAGAGATCCCCCTGTTTGCCTCAGCGCGCGAGAGATTTTCTGCAAACGGCGTCGAAATTGTCGGTATCGGCATAGATAATGCGGCCAAAATCTCAGAATTTGTAAAGTTGCTTAACATCGTCTATCCGATCCTGGTAGCCGGAGCCGAGGCCCTCGACCTGATGCGCAAGCTGGGAAATACTGCGGGCGGCCTGCCCTTCACCGTATTCCTGGACCGTCAGGGTCGGCTTGCGCACCGCAAGCTTGGGCCGATCAATGCCGCAGAGATCGAGGAGCAGCTTCTCAGGTTGCTGCAGTCGTAGGGCCCTGGCAGAGCGCAGCGGTGCGGCTACGGCAGCGAAGTTGCGCTAAGATGCTGCCTTCTGCAGCAAAAAATGAAAAAGTCGCCAAAATCGCGAAAGCGCTCGGTGCTGGTCATTCATGGCCCGAACCTGAATCTGCTCGGCAAGCGAGAGCCGGGCGTTTACGGCCGTGACACGCTTTCGGCGATCAACCGGCGGCTTGCGGCTGCGGCAGGCGCTGCGGGCGTCGCGCTTGAGTGCTTTCAAAGCAATATCGAGGGCGCTCTGGTGGAGCGCGTACAGCAGGCGGGCCGGGAGGAGGTGGATTTCATCATCATCAATCCCGCCGGCTATACCCACACCAGCGTGGCACTGCGCGATGCGCTTGCTGCAGTGGCGATTCCGTTCATCGAAGTTCATCTGTCCAATGTGCACGCGCGCGAGCCGTTTCGCCATCACTCCTATTTTTCCGACCTTGCGGTCGGCACCATTTGCGGACTCGGCGGCCGGGGCTACGAGCTGGCGCTCGACTTTGCGTCCGGGGAAAAGCTAGGGGGCACGGGGCGCTGACCCCGGCTCGCGACGGGGTGCCGGCGAGGGCTGGCGCCTGGAACAGGGGGGTTCATGGATCTGCGCAAGCTGAAGAAGCTGATCGACCTGGTGGAGGACTCGGGCATCTCGGAGCTCGAGATCACCGAGGGCGAGGAGAAGGTCAAGATCGTCAAGGGCGGATCCGTAACCACGACGCAAGTCGCCGCGCCCGCACCCGTGGCCCAGGCAGCAGCAGCGGCGCGCCCGCCGGCGGCCGCAGGCCCGGAGGCGCCGACCGAGGGCGAGCCGCCTTCGGCGCCCGAAGGACACGCCATGAAGTCGCCGATGGTGGGCACCTTCTACCGCTCGGCGTCGCCCGACTCCAAGCCGTTTGTCGAGGTCGGCCAGACAGTCAAGGAGGGCCAGACCGTCTGCATCATCGAGGCCATGAAGCTGATGAACGAGATCGAGTGTGACAAGGCCGGGGTGGTGAAGGCCGTGCTGGTCGAGAACGGCCAGCCGGTGGAGTACGGGCAGCCGCTGTTCCTGATCGACTAGATGTTCGAGAAGATCCTCATCGCCAACCGGGGCGAGATCGCACTTCGCATTCAGCGCGCGTGCCGCGAGATGGGCATTCGCACGGTGGTCGTGTACTCCGAGGCCGACACCGAGGCCAAGTACGTCAAGCTCGCCGACGAGGCCGTGTGCATCGGCCCGCCGCCGGCCTCGCAGAGCTACCTGAATATCCCTGCAATCATCAGCGCTGCCGAGGTCACCGACGCCGAGGCGATCCACCCGGGCTACGGCTTCCTGTCGGAGAACGCCGATTTCGCGGACAAGGTCGAGCGCTCGGGGTTCGTGTTCATCGGCCCGCGGCCGGAAAACATCCGTTTGATGGGCGACAAGGTGAGCGCGAAGAACGCCATGAACAAGGCGGGCGTGCCCTGCGTGCCGGGCTCCGAAGGAACGCTTCCCGAGGACCCCAAGGAAATCGTGCGCATCGCGCGCAAGGTCGGCTACCCCGTCATCATCAAGGCCGCGGGTGGTGGCGGCGGGCGCGGCATGCGCGTGGTGCACACCGAGGCGGCGCTGCTGAACGCGGTCAACATGACGCGCAGCGAGGCGGCCGCGGCGTTCAGCAATCCGATGGTATACATGGAGAAGTACCTGGAGAACCCGCGCCACATCGAGATTCAGGTGCTGGCCGATACCCACAAGAACGCCGTACACCTCGGCGAGCGCGACTGCTCGCTGCAGCGCCGCCACCAGAAGGTGATCGAAGAAGCGCCGGCGCCGGACCTGTCCGTCAAGCTGCGCGACAAGATCGGTGAGCGCTGCGTCGAGGCGTGCAGAAAGATCGGCTATCGCGGCGCGGGGACGTTCGAATTTCTGTACGAGAAGGACGAGTTCTTCTTCATCGAGATGAACACGCGGGTGCAGGTCGAGCATCCGGTGACCGAGCTCATCACCGGCATCGACATCGTGCAGCAGCAGATACACATCGCCGCCGGCGAGAAGCTGCCTTTCCGGCAAAGGGACATTCCATTCCGCGGCCATGCCATCGAGTGCCGCATCAACGCCGAGGACCCTTACAAATTCACCCCATCGCCGGGGCGCATCAGCTCCTACCATGCGCCGGGCGGGCCCGGCATTCGAGTCGACTCGCACGTCTATCAAGGCTACACCGTGCCACCGAACTACGATTCGATGGTCGGCAAGGTGATTGCATTCGGTGCGACGCGCGAGCAGGCGATTCGGCGCATGCGCGTGGCGCTCTCGGAGATGGTGGTCGAGGGCGTCAAGACCAATATTCCGCTGCACCAGGATCTGCTGCACGACACTCGTTTTTTGCGCGGTGGCGTTTCGATCCACTACCTCGAGCAGAAGTTGGCGCAGGAGCAGAAGAAGAAGTAGGCATGCCCTGGCTCGCGCTCACCGTAGAGCTCGAGGAAGCCGCGTCCGAGGCCTTCTCCGACGCGCTGATCGAAGCGGGCGCGGCGTCCGTAGCGCTCGAAGACGCGGAAGCCGGCAGTGCTGCGGAGACGCCGCGCTTCGCGGAACCGTCGTCAGACTCGCCGAACGCGTGGCGACGCAACCGAATCTCCGCCCTCATCGAGACCGATGCCGATCCAACTGCCATTCTCGGTGCCGCCGCGCGCGCCTCTGGACTGGACGAGGTGCCCGCCTATCGCATCGCGCGGGTCGAAGACGAGGATTGGGTGCGCGCCACGCAGGCGCACTTTGAGCCCATGACGATCGGCGAGCGGCTGTGGGTCGGACCGAGCTGGCACGAGCCGCCTGGCGCGCAATTCGCGGTGGTGCGGCTTGATCCCGGGCTCGCCTTCGGCACCGGTAGCCATGCCACGACACGCCTCGCACTCGGGTTCGTAGAACGAACGCTCGCCGGCGGCGAGCGCGTGCTGGACTACGGGTGCGGCTCCGGTATATTGGGGATCGCCGCCGCCAAGCTCGGCGCGGCAAGCGTCGACGCAGTGGACCTGGATCGTCAGGCGCTCGAGGCCGCGGCCGCCAACGCCAGAGCAAACGGCGTTGCGCTGCGGATCGTCTCTCCGGACGCGCTCCCCGGGGGCGACTATGACGTGGTGGTAGCCAATATTCTCGCCAAGCCGCTCATGATTCTCGCGCCGTTGCTCGCCAGTCGAACGCGCCGCGGCGGGCACCTCGCGCTGTCGGGCATCCTTGAGACGCAGGCCGCGGAAGTCGTCGCCGCCTACCGCGGCCGCTTCGATATAGCAGTAGCGCGCACGGAAGAGGGTTGGGCCTTGCTTGAGGGAACGCGACGGTGACGTTGGCTACGCGCTGCCCGACCTGCGGCACCGCGTTTCGCGTCCTTCCGGCGCAGCTTTCGGTGCGCGGCGGACGCGTGCGCTGCGGCAAATGCGGCACCGTGTTCGACGGCGTGGCCGGACTTCTGGCCGAAGGCGCTGCCGGCTCTGGCCTGCCCGAACCCTCGCCCCAGCTCGGGCTGTTCGATCCGTCGCGCCGCGCGGCCGCGACAGGCGAACCGGCTGCGCCCCCGCGCCGCATTGCGCCGGTGCCCGTGGCCCAGGCGAGTGCGCCGAAAGCAGCACCGATCAAGCCACCACCCGTACCGCGCCCAACGCCGGCGCCCGCGCGCCCCCGCGCGCTGCCCCTGGACGAAGACGAGCTGCAGGCGGATTTTCTCGTCGACGAGGCGCCGCGACCCCGCTATACGATGCTTTGGGGCTTTCTCGCGCTGCTTGCGCTGATTGCGCTGCTCGGACAGGCCGCCCATCACTACCGCACGGAAATCGCGGCGCAGCTTCCTGCGACGCGCTCGGCGTTCGCGGCCGTCTGCGAGCTGCTCGGCTGTGAGCTGCGGTTGCCCCACCGGCCGGAGTTGATGAGCATCGAGTCATCCGACTTGCAGGCCGATCCGAAGCGCGAGAATGTGATCGTGCTGAGCGCCGTCATTCGAAACCGCGCGCGCTTCGCGCAGGAGCACCCGGCGCTCGAGCTGACGCTGACCGACGGCGCAGATCGCGCTTTGGTACGGCGCGTGCTGCTGCCGAAAGATTATCTCGACCCACGTCGCGCCGCCGAGCTGCGCGAGCAAGGCATCGCGCCTGGCGCCGAAGCGCTGTTGCGGGTCACGCTGGACGCCAGTCGCGTGCGTGCCACCGGGTACCGCCTCTACCTGTTCTACCCTTGAGCATTGGAACCGAACGTGCACATCCTCGTCACCGGATCGATCGCTTACGACACCATCATGGTGTTTCCGGATCGCTTCAAAAACCACCTGCTCGCGGACCAGCTGCATATTCTCAACGTGTGTTTCCTCACCCCCGAGATGCGGCGCGAGTACGGCGGCACCGCGGGAAACATCGGCTACAACCTCAAGCGCCTGGGCGCCGAGCCGCTGGTCATGGCGACCGTCGGCCAGGATATCCAGCCTTATCTCGAACGCTTCGATGCGCTTGGCATCGGTTCGGCGCATCTGCGCCGCATTCGCGGACAGTTCACTGCGCAGGCGTTCATCACTACCGACCTGGACGACAACCAGATCACCGCGTTCCACCCGGGCGCGATGAACTTCTCGCACGAGAACCGCGTCTCGTCCACGCTCGGGGTGCGGCTCGCGATCGTCTCCCCCGACGGCAAGCAGGGGATGCAGGAGCACGCGCGCCAATGCGCCGAACACGGTATTCCGTTCCTGTTCGATCCGGGGCAGGGGCTGCCGATGTTCTCGGGCGCGGAGCTGGCCGAATTCGTGCAACTTGCCGACTACGTGGCGGTCAACGATTATGAGGGGAAGATGTTGCAGGAACGTACCGGCCGCAAACTCGAAGCCCTGGCGCGCGAGGTCAAGGCGCTGGTGGTGACGCTTGGCGCGCGCGGCTCGCTGGTGTTCGCGGGCGGTCAACGCCATGAGATTCCGAGCGTTGAGGCTGAAAAGCTGGTCGATCCGACGGGGTGCGGCGACGCCTATCGCGCGGGCCTGCTCTACGGCGTCGCGCAGGGCTGGGACTGGCCGGTTTGCGGGCGGCTGGGCGCGGTGATGGGCGCGGTTAAGATCGCGCATCGCGGGGCGCAGAATCACCCGGTGGAGCGCCGGGATATCGAAGCGCGCTACCAGCGCGCGTTTGGCTATTCGCCTTGGAAAGGATGACATCATGAGAAATACGTTGATTCTGGCACTTCTCGCCGCCGTGCTTGCGGGCTGCGCCAGCAGCAAATCAGGCAGCGTTTATTCGCGCGACGAGGCGCGCCGCGAGCAGACCGTGCGCATGGCGACGGTTGAATCGGTGCGCACCGTGCTGATCGAAGGCACGCGCAGCGGCGTCGGCACCGCCGCAGGCGGCGTGGTGGGCGGCATCGCCGGCAGCGAAGTAGGGCGCGGCAAGGGTGCCGCCGTCGGCGCGGTGCTCGGCGCGGTCGCGGGTGGCGTCGCCGGTTCCGCGATCGAGGAGGGCACGACGCGCCGCGACGGAATCGAGATCACCGTGCGGCTCGACACCGGCGGCCTGCGTGCGATCGTGCAGGAAGCCGATGAGCCGTTCAAACCCGGTGAACGTGTGCGCCTGGTCACCAACCGCGGTGTCACGCGCGTCACGCACTGAGCCTAACGAGGTGTGGCGCC
>JBFKUL010000004.1:0-31805 GCA_041635755.1 Burkholderiales bacterium
CTCGACGAGATCGCGGCACGCCTGGAGAAGGTGCGCGAGGCGTTCGGGCCAGAAGCGCTGGCGCTGTTCATCGGTACGCGCACCGGCATGCTCGACTACCTCGGCTATACGCGGCTGTTCGCGCAGCTCTGGGGCACGCCCAACCACGAGGGCACCGATCCGTTCTGCGCCAGCGCCAAGAACGTTGCTTACGAGACCGTGCAGGGCCGCATCGGCGCGGGCAACAGCTATACGCCCGAAGACATCGGCTCGGCGCAGATGTACCTCTACATCGGCGACAACCAGGCCGAGACGCGGCCGGTGTACTTCGGCATGGTCAATGACTGGCGGCTCAAGAACGGCGCAAAGATGGTAGTGATCGATCCGCGGCTCACCGTAACGGCGTCGAAGGCCGACCGCTGGCTGGCGATCCGCCCCGGCACCGACATGGCGCTTGGGCTGGCGATGTGCCACCACATTCTGGTGAACGGCCTGCACGATGCGCGCTTTTGCGCCGAGTGGGTGCTGGGTTTCGACCGCTGGCGCGAATTCATCCTGGCGCGCCGCTACACCCCGGCGTGGGCCGAGCCGATGACCGGCATTGCGGCGGCGGAGATCCGGCGGCTCGCGGAGGAGGTCGCGTCCGCGAAGGGTTGCGTGATCTTCGGCAGCCGCGGCATCAACCAGCACTCGAACGGCACGCAGGCGAACCGCGTGCTGATGTTCCTCGCCGCGATTACCGGCAATTGGGGCCGGCGCGGGGGCGCCTATTTCAACATGAGCGCAGCCACGCCGATCGCGCCGAATGCGCCGCGCGAGCGCCGCGTGAAATCCGCGCGCCGGCGCGTGCGCCGCAATCCCACCGGCTGGACCGACGCGATGACCAGGGGCAAGCCCTATCCGATCCGCGCGCTGATCGCATGCAACAACCCGATGGCGCAGTGGCCCGGGCAGACGGCGGCGCGCGAAGCGTTCAGCGCGCTCGATCTGCTGGTGCACATCGAGCTTTTTGCAAATGAGACCTCGGCCTTCGCCGACTACGTGCTGCCCGCGGCCACCGGCATCGAGAAGGGCGAAATCGGGCGCGGCAACGACGACCGGCGCATCGTCTGGATCGACAAGATGATTGAGCCGCCGGGCGAGGCGAAGGCCGACGGCTGGATCTGGATCGAGCTCGGACGGCGCCTGGGTTTCGGCGACGTGCTCAAGGAGTCCTACAAGGACCCGCGCGTGTTCTGGGACGAGGTGTGCATCGACAATGAGCTGATGCGCGGCGTGACGCAGAAGCGCCTGCACTCGGTACCGTATCGCTGGGTACGCCAGCCCGTTGCGAGCGAGTCCGCGCCCGAGATCGAGACGCTGTACCTCGAGGGCACCAGCGCGCCAGGCGCGCCGGCCGGGCACCGCTTCCCGACGCCGAGCGGCAAGCTCGAATTCTGGACCGAGGCGCTCGAGGCGAAATTCGCCGCGGTCGGGCTTTCAGCGCTGCCCGAGTTCTACGCCGAGCGCGAGGCGCTCGTCGACCTGCCCTACGTCGAGCTGATCGAGCAGGACGGCGAGGAGGGCGTGACCTCGCCCTTCTGCCGGCCCGAGACCGCGACCGCGCGCGGGCGCATCGTCGCAGCCTCGGCGGAGGGTCCGGGCGCGAAGTTGCGCGCGCAAGGCTTCGATACCGAGCTCATCACCGGGCGCCCGCCGGCGGCGCACTTTCACAGCCTGACGCACTACTTCTGGCAGGCGCAGGAGATGTGGCCCGATCTGTACTGCCAGATTCATCCCGACAAGGCCAACGCGCTCGGCATCGCCGACGGCGAACGCGTGCGCGTTGCGACCGCGCATGGCGCAATCGAGGCGGTGGCCTGGGTGCACGCCGGAATCCGGCCCAGCGCCGTGTTCATCCCAATCGGCTGGGGCGAGCGCCAGCCGTATCACCCATGGCGCTCGGTCAACTTCCTCACCGACAAGAACCAGCGCGACCCGGTCTCGGATCAAACCAACCTGAAGGCGCTGCTGTGCCGCGTTGAACGCGCTTAGCGCCCTGTTGGCTCGAATACCAGGAAGTACTGATAGGGCAGGAAGCCGTGCTCGGCCGCGAGCCGGTAGCCGGCGCGGACCATCTCCGCGGAGACCTGCGCCGACGGGATGCGTCCATGGCGCGGCCCGACCGGCGAGTCCGGCTTGAAGTCGATGATCGCCACGCGCCCTCCGGCTTTGAGCGCCTGGCGCAGCCGCTTGAAATAGCGCTCGCGCTCGCCGATGTGGTGGTAGGTGTCGACGACCAGCACGAGGTCCACAGGTGCGGGTAGGCGCGGATCGTCCGGCGCCGCGCGGTGCGAGGCGAGGTTCGGCAAGCGCTCCTTTGCCGCGCGCTCGTTCAGGAAGCGCACCATATCGGGCTCGAGGTCGGCGCCGTATACGCGCCCCTGCGTCACCACGCGCGCGAGGCGCACCGCGAAATAGCCGGTGCCTGAGCCGACGTCGGCAACCGCCGCGTCCGGCGCCAATGCGAGCGTGCGCAGCACCTCGTCGGGCTTCTGCCAGGCATCGCGCCCCGGGTCGTCGAAAATCTTCGACCAGCGCTCGGCGTCCTCGAAGCGCTGGTGCATCTGCGGCGTGCCATGCTGCGCAAGCGCCGCCGGCGCGGCGAGCACGGTGAAGGCGCACAGCGCTGCCAGACGAGCGAGCTGCGCGCTCACAGCCAGCCCGCCTTGCGCAGGCGGTAGAACAGGTAGCCGTCGATACCGGCCATGGAGGCGAGCGCCACCGGGTAGCCGAAGTTCCAGTTGAGCTCGGGCATGTGCTGGAAGTTCATACCATAGATGCCGGCGATCAGCGTCGGCACCGCAACCAGCGCGGCATACGCGGCGAGTCGTTTGGTGACTTCATTCTCGGCGAGCGCAATCATGCCGACGTTGACGGAGAGTGCCGTGATCACGGTGTCGCGCACCGAGTCGATGGTGGCGTTCAGCCGCACCAGATGGTCGTAGACGTCGCGGAAGTAATCGCCCAGGCCGTTGCATACGGGCGGAACGCGCCCGCCGAAAAGCTTGGCGGATGCATCGAGCAGCGGCGCTACCGCATGCTTTAGCACGGTGAGCCTGCGTTTGAGCTCGTAGAGCGCCTCGATGTTGCCGCGCGGTGATTTGGCGGAGAAGATGCGCTCTTCGATCGATTCGAGCTCCGTCTCGAGCTCGTCGAGCACCGGGAAGTAGCGATCGACCATCGCGTCCATCAACGCGTAAAGCACGTAGCCCGAGCCGTGGCGCAGCAGTTCGGGCTCGCGCTCGCAGCGCGTTCGCACTTCCTGAAACCCCTTCTGCATGCGGTTGCGCGACGAGAGGACGTAGTTGCGGCCCACGAAGACGTGCACTTCGCCGACTTCGAACGCCTCGCCCTGGCGCTCCATCGAGTGGATCACGGCAAACAGACAATCGCCGTATTCTTCAATCTTGGGGCGCTGATGGCCATGGTGCGCGTCCTCGACCGCGAGCTCGTGGAGATCGAACTGATCGCCCATTTCCACCAGCTCGGCTTCGCTCGCGTCGCGCAGTGCCACCCAGACGAAGCAGCCGGGGCGCTTCAGGTAGGCGTGGATCTCGCTCTGGGTGATCTCGGCGAGCTTGTGCCCGTCTTCGTAGGCGACGCAGTTGACCAGCATCGCGCGATCATAGCGCAGGGGCGCGCGCACCTTCCGCTAAAATACCTTCTTTGCGCCCCAGCAGAGGCTCCCATGCCCGATGTCAGCCGCCGCGCCCGCGAGCTCGGCACCGAAAACGCCTTCGTCGTGCTCGCCGAGGTGAACGCGCTCGCGCGCGAGGGCAAGGACATCGTGTCGTTCTGCATCGGTCAGCCCGATTTTCCGGCGCCCGAGAACGTGCAGGAGGCCGCGATCCGCGCGATCAAGGGCGGCAAGCACGGCTATACGCCGTCGGCGGGAATCGACGAGCTGCGCGCGGCGGCGGCAAAGTACCTTTCCGCGACGCGCGGCGGACTCGCGATCCGCGCCGAGGACGTGGTGGTGGGCGCCGGCGCGAAGCCCTTCATTGCCTACGCCATCCAGTCAGTGACCGATCATGGCGCGGGCGACGAGGTGATCTACCCCAACCCGGGCTTTCCGATCTACGAGTCGCAGATCCGCGCCTGCGGCGCGAAGCCCGTACCGGTTCACCTGCACGAGAAGCGCAGCTTCTCCTTCGACCCGACCGAGCTCGAGCGGCTCATCACACCGAAGACGAGGCTGCTCATCCTCAACACGCCCCACAACCCGACCGGCGGGCTGCTTTCGAGGAATGAGCTCGAGCAGATCGCCGCGGTCCTGCGCCAGCACCCGCAGGTCTGGGTCTACGCCGACGAAATCTATTGCCGCCTCGCCTACGCCGGGGACTTCTTCTCGATCGCGCAGGTGCCGGGGATGCTCGAGCGCACTATCATTTCCGACGGCGCCTCCAAGACCTGGGCAATGACCGGATGGCGCATCGGTTTCACCGCCAACGCGGCGCTGGCGCCGGTGTTCACGCGCTGGATCACCAATACCGATTCATGCGCCTCGCAAATCTCGCAGTGGGCCGCGCTCGAGGCGATTACCGGTCCCCAGGACGCAGCGGCCAGGATGAAGCAGAGCTTCCTCGAGCGGCGCGACCTGATCGTGAAGCTGCTGAACGCGGTACCGGGCGTGAGCTGTCAGGTTCCCGGCGGGGCGTTCTACGTCTGGCCAAACGTCACCGAGGCCTGCCGCATGATCGGCGCGCAGGATTCGGAGGATTTCCGCAAGCGCCTGCTGAACGAGGCGGGGGTGGCGCTGCTCGCCGACATCCACTTCGGCGCGCGCGTGCCGGGCGAGGGCCAGCACGTGCGCTTCTCCTACGCGGCATCGAAGCCGGCGATCGAGCAGGGCGTGGCGCGCATGGCGGACTTCATCAAGAAGAACACGCGTCGGGCGGCATGAGCGCAGGAGCAGGGGCCCCGCGAAGCGGGGATGCGACCCGATCGTGCCGCCGGAGCCGCCGACGGCGCGGATTCGGGTATTTGTCGAATGCTTCGGAGGCGGCGGCATGAGCGTCTGGAAACCGAGCGTGACCGTCGCAGCGGTGATCGAGCGCGACGGGCGCTTTCTTCTGGTCGAGGAAGTGGCGGACGGCCGGCGCGTGTACAACCAGCCCGCCGGGCACCTCGACCCGGGCGAATCGCTGATCGAGGCCTGCGCGCGCGAGGTGCTCGAGGAGACTGCGCACCGCTTCCGGCCGACCTTTCTTGTCGGCGTTTACCGCTGGCACTACGCGGCCAAGGACGTGACGTTCCTGCGCTTTGCGTTCGCCGGCAGCATCGAGGGCGTCGAATCGGGGCGCGCGCTCGACAAGGAGATCGTGGCGCTGCACTGGCTCACGCCCAGCGAGCTCGCCGCGCGGCGCGAGGCACACCGCTCGCCGTTGGTGGCGCGCTGCGTCGAGGATTTCCTCGCCGGACGGCACTTCCCGCTCGAAGTGCTGTCGAAGGAATTTTCCTGAGTCCAAGGCATGGCCGAACGCGTCGTCGTAGGTTTTTCGGGCGGTGTCGACTCCTCGGTCGCCGCGCTGCTGCTCAAGCGGCAGGGCTACGACGTGGTCGGCTTGTTCATGAAGAACTGGGAAGAGGACGACGACGACGAGTACTGCTCGACGCGCCAGGACCTGATCGACGCCGCGGCGGCGGCCGACGTCATCGGCGTTCCGCTCGAAGCGGTCAACTTCGCCGCCGAGTACAAGGATCGCGTGTTCGCGAGCTTTCTCGCCGAGTACGCGGCCGGCCGTACGCCCAATCCGGACGTGCTGTGCAATGCCGAGATCAAGTTCAAGGCTTTCCTCGATCACGCCATGCAGCTTGGCGCGACACGCATCGCCACTGGCCACTAAGCACAGGTGCGCGGGCGCGACGGCACCTACGAGCTGTTGCGCGCCGCCGACGCGGCCAAGGATCAGAGCTATTTCCTGCATCGGCTGGACCAGGCGCAACTCGCGCGCGTGCTGTTCCCGGTCGGGCATCTTAAGAAATCCGAAGTGCGCCGGCTCGCCGCCGAAGCCGGGCTGCCGAACCATGCCAAGAAGGATTCGACCGGGATCTGCTTCATCGGCGAGCGGCCGTTCCGCGAGTTCCTCAACCGCTACCTGCCGCGCAAGCCCGGTCCGATCGTCACCCCAGAGGGGCGCAGCGTCGGAGAGCATATCGGGCTCGCCTTCTACACTATCGGCCAGAGAAAGGGCATCGGCGTCGGCGGCGCCAGGGGCAGCTCGGGAGATGCCTGGTACGTGGCCGAAAAGGACCTCGAGCGAAACGCGCTGACGGTGGTGCAGGGACACGACCATCCGCTGCTTATGAAGCGTTCCCTTACCGCGATCGACGCCAGCTGGATCGCGGGGGCGGCGCCGGCCGCGCCAAGCGCTCACACCGCCAAAACGCGCTACCGGCAGACCGATGCCGCATGCACGCTGGAGGCGGCCGATGGAGCAGGACTGGCGGTTGAATTCGCCGACCCGCAATGGGCCGTCACGCCGGGCCAGTCCGTGGTGCTCTATGACCGCGAGACCTGCCTGGGAGGGGGCATCATTCGATAACCCGATGCGCCCATGTGAAGTGGCGAGAGGGGGGCAACCCGGGGACCGGGGCGCTCAATTAGAAGGAGCTAAGCCTTCGGCGCGGTTTCGGCGAAGGGCGGACGCGCCGAAAGCTTGGCGTAATGGCGTGCGAGGTTTCCATACTGCTCGCGCCAGCGAATCGAGGGGTGCCGGAACTCGAGCCATCCCACACAGCAGCCGAGCGCGATGTCGGCGAGCGAGTAGCGTCCATTGTGGCACCAGGGCTCGTTGTCGAGTTCGGCGGCCATTTGCGCGAGCCCGCGCTCGACCTTGGAGAACTGGCGCTTGAGCCAGGCCGCGCTCTGCTCGTTCTTCGGCCGCAGCGTTTCCATGCGCGCCAGCACGCCGGCGTCGAGCACGCCATCGGCAAGCGCTTCCCAGCGGCGCACGGCGACGCGCTCGCGATGGTCCTCCGGAATCAGTCGGCTGATGGGCGAGGCTGCATCGAGAAACTCGACGATGACACGCGAGTCGTAGAGCGCCGAATTGTCGTCGAGCACCAGCGTCGGGATCTTGCCGAGCGGATTCACGGCGTTGACCGGCGAGTCCTCGCCGGAAACGTCGACCTGCTCGATATCGCAGTCGATGCGCTTTTCGGCCAGGACGACGCGGACCTTGCGCCCGTAGGGGCTGAGCAGCGAGACGAGCAGTTTCATTCTGGTTTTTGCGAGACAGCGGTCGATTATAACTGCCTCGCAGCGGCCTTATCGCAAAAGTTCGTCGACCCGGTGGCGTAGCAGCGGTACGACCTCGCGCTCGAACCAGGGGTTGTCGCGCAGCCAGCGCCGGTTGCGCGGGCTCGGATGCGGCAGCGGCAGGAACTCGGGCAGATAGTCGCGATGTGCGCGCACGGTCTCTGCAAGGCTGCGGCCGCGGCGCGCGCCGAGGTAATAGGCCTGCGCATACTGGCCGACCAGCAACGTAAGTGCGATTCCCGGAAGCGCGGCACGGAAACGCGGATGCCAGGTCGGCGCGCACTCGCGGCGCGGCGGGTGGTCGCCGTTCGGGCCCGTGCCGGGGTAGCACAGTCCGGTGGGCACGATCGCCACGCGCGAGGTGTCGTAGAAGCGGTCGCGATCCATGCGCAGCCACGCACGCAGCGTATCGCCCGAGGGATCGTTCCATGGAACGCCGCTTTCGTGCACGCGCCGACCCGGTGCCTGGCCGACGATCAGCAGGCGCGCACCGCGCCCGACCAGGAACACCGGTTTCGGGCCGAGTGGCAGATGCGGTGCGCACAGACGGCAACCGCGCGCTTCGCGACACAGTCGTCCGAGGAGGTTCGTGTTTGCCACAACCCCTATAATAGCGGCGCGCTCCGGACGCTTTGCGCCGGGAAACCCGACGCACCACCTATGCCGACACCGCTCACTGCGCTTTCCCCGCTCGATGGGCGGTATGCCAAGTCGCTCGATCCGCTGCGGGCGTACTTCAGCGAGCATGCGCTGATCCGCTACCGGGTTCAGGTCGAGCTGGCCTGGCTGAGGGGGCTTGCGGCCGAGCGCGGCGTGCGCGAGCTGAAGCCCTTCTCGAAGAAAACGGTGGCGGATCTGGTGCGCCTGGTGGACGGGTTCTCCGAGCGCGACGGCGAGCACATCAAGAACATCGAAGCCGAGACCAACCATGACGTCAAGGCGATCGAGTACTGGCTGAAGGGCCGGCTCGGCAATAACCGCGATGTGGCCCGTTCGCTGGAGTTCGTGCACTTTGCGTGCACCTCCGAGGACATCAATAACCTTGCCTACGCGCTGATGCTTTCGGAGGCGCGCGATAAGGTGATGCTGCCTGCGCTGGACGCACTCGTCGCCGCATTGCGCGTACTCGCTCACCGCCATGCCGGACTGGCGATGCTTTCGCGCACGCACGGTCAGCCCGCCTCGCCCACGACGCTTGGGAAGGAGCTGGCAAACTTCGTGCACCGGCTGCGCCGCGCGCGCACCGCGATCGCCGGCGTCAAGGTGCTGGGAAAGGTCAACGGAGCGGTGGGCAACTACAACGCGCACACTGCGGCCTATCCGGAAGTCGACTGGCCACGGTTCGCCAGGCGTTTCGTGCGGGCGCTCGGACTGGAGTTCAATCCCTACACCATCCAGATCGAGCCGCACGATTCGTATGCCGAGCTGTTTGACGCCTACGCGCGCGCCAACACCGTGTTGCTCGACCTTGATCGCGACCTGTGGGGCTATGTGTCGCTCGGCTATTTCCGGCAGAAGCCGCGTTCGGGCGAAGTGGGTTCGTCCACCATGCCGCACAAGGTCAACCCGATCGACTTCGAGAATTCAGAAGGCAACGTCGGGGTGGCGAACGCCCTGCTTCGGCATCTTTCCGAAAAGCTTCCCGTGTCGCGCTGGCAGCGCGACCTCTCGGATTCGACCGTGCTGCGCAACGTCGGGGCGGCGCTCGGTCACACACTGCTCGGGTACCGCGCGTGCCTGCGGGGGCTGGGCAAGCTCGAGGCCGACCCCAGGCGACTCGCCTCGGACCTCGAGGCCAATTGGGAGGTGCTCGCCGAGCCGATCCAGCAGGTGATGCGCCGGCATGGGGTGCCCGAGGCTTACGAGAAGCTCAAGGCGCTCACGCGCGGCAGGCGCCTGGGCAAGGCGCAGCTTGCAGCCTTCATCCGCAAGCTGCCGATCCCGGCGCCGGCAAAGAAGCGCCTGCTGGCGCTCACGCCGGCCCGCTATACGGGCCTCGCCGAGACGCTCGCGAAGAAGATCTGAGGCCGGCGCCGCGCCGGCGCCGTCAGACGACCGCGCCCTCGTGCTCGTCGCGGCGGTCCTTCTTCGGCTTGACAAACTGCGCGCGCGACACGCGCAGCCACATCAGCAGCGAACACGCGACGAAGGCGGCGGAGTAGATCCCGAACAGGATGCCAATGGTCAGGGCGAGCGCGAAATTGTGCAGCGCCGGCCCGCCGAAGAGAAGCATCGTCAGCACCATCATCTGCGTGCTGCCATGCGTCATGATGGTGCGTGCGATGTTCGCGGTGAGCGAGGCGTCGATCACCTCGGTCAGCGAGGCGCGGCGCATCTTGCGGAAGTTCTCCCGCACCCGGTCGAAGATCACCACCGACTCGTTGACCGAGTAGCCGAGCACCGCGAGCACCGCGGCGAGCACCGGCAGCGAAAACTCCCACTGGAAGAAAGCGAAAAAGCCCAAGATGATCACCACGTCATGCAGGTTGGCGATGATCGCCGAGACGCCGAACTTCCACTCGAAGCGCAGCGCCAGGTAGGCGACGATGCCGACAATGGTCACCAGCAGCGCGAGCGCGCCGTACTCTGCGAGCTCCTCGCCGATCTGCGGCCCGACGAACTCGACGCGGCGCACTTCGGCGCTGGTGTCCGCCTGCTTGAGCAGCGCACTGACCTTCTCCGAGAGATCCGCGGTCGACTGGCCCTTCGCGATCGGCATGCGGATCAGCACGTCGCGCGAGGAGCCGAAGGTCTGTACCTCGGCGTTGTAGCCGGCCCGCTCGAGCGCGCCGCGCACGCCTTGCACATCGGCAGCCTGCTGGTAGCTGACCTCGATCAGCGTACCGCCGGTGAACTCGATCGAAAGGTGCAGCCCTCGGGTAGCGAGGAAGAAGGCCGCGGCGAGAAACGTGACGATCGAGATGATGTTGAGCGCGAGCGCATACTGCATGAAGGGCAGGGTGCGCCGGATCTTGAAGAATTCCACTCGCTATCTCCTGCTTACTTCCACGAGGTGTTGCCGATCGCGAGCTTCGCGACGCGCCGGCGATGTCCGTAGACCAGGTTGACGATGCCGCGCGAGACCACCACCGCCGAGAACATCGAGGTGAGAATTCCCAGGCAGTGCACCACGGCGAAGCCGCGCACCGGTCCCTGGCCGAAGATGAGCAGGGCGAGGCCGGCGATCAGCGTGGTGACATTCGAGTCCAGAATCGTGCCCCAGGCGCGCTCGTAGCCGGCGGCGATCGCCGCCTGGGGGGTGGCCCCGGTGCGGATCTCCTCACGGATGCGCTCGTTGATGAGCACGTTGGCGTCGATCGCCATGCCCAGGGTCAGCGCGATCGCCGCGATGCCCGGCAGCGTGAGGGTCGCCTGCAGCATCGAGAGCAGGGCGATCAGGAACAGCAGGTTGACCGACAGCGCCAGGGAGGAAATGACGCCGAACAGGGTGTAGTACACGGACATGAATACGACGATCGCGACAAAGCCCCATTTGGTGGCGTCGAAACCGCGGTCGATGTTCTCGCGCCCGAGGCTCGGCCCGACGGTGCGCTCCTCGACGATTTCCATCGGCGCGGCAAGCGAGCCGGCGCGCAGCAGCAAGGCGACATCGCTCGCTTCGGTGGTGCTCATGCGGCCCGAAATCTGGACGCGCCCGCCGCCGATCTCGGTGCGGATCACCGGCGCCGTGATGACCTCGCCCTTGCCTTTCTCGATGAGCAGGATTGCCATGCGCCTGCCGACGTTCTCGCGCGTCACCTCCTGGAAGATGCGTGCGCCGGCGGCATCCAGGCGCAGATGCACGGCGGGCTCGTTAGTCTGCGGATCGAAGCCCGGCTGGGCATCGGTCAGGCGATCGCCCGTGAGCACGACCTGCTTCTTCACCAGCAGCGGCCGACCGTCGCGCTCGACGTAGTACTCGGTGCCGAAAGGCGGCTGGCCGGCCGCGGCAGCGGCGAGGTTTGCCGCGGTCGTCTTTTCCTCGTCGACCATGCGCACCTCGAGGCTCGCGGTACGCCCGAGGATGTCCTTCGCCTTGGCGGTGTCCTGCACGCCCGGCAGCTGCACGACGACGCGGTCGGCGCCCTGCTGCTGGATGATCGGTTCGGCCACGCCGAGCTCGTTGATGCGGTTGTGCAGCGTGGTGATGTTTTGCTTGATGGCGTAATCTTGCGTCGCCTTGATGGCGCTGGGCTTGAGCGTGGCCACCAGCTGCAGCTCGTCGCCCGCGTCGCGTTCGGCGAGCTGGAGGTCGGTCAGGCTGCCAAGAATCGCCTCGCGTGCACGATCGCGGGTCGCCTCGTCGCGCAGGCGGATGCGCAGGGACTGGCCCTCGCGCGCAATGCCGCCGTGGCGGATGTTTCGGTCTCGCATCAGTGAACGCACGTCGCCGGCAAGGCTCTCGAGCCGCTTGGTCTGCGCGGCCTGCATGTCCACCTGGAGCAGGAAGTGCACACCGCCGCGCAGGTCCAGGCCCAGGTACATCGGCAGCGCCTTGATGGCCGAGAGCCAGCCGGGCGAGGATGAAAGCAGGTTCAGCGCCACGATGTAGGATGGATTGGAGGCGTCCGGATTGACCGCGCGGTCGATCACATCCCTCGCCTTGAGTTGCATATCGGTGTCGCCAAAGCGCACGCGCACGCTGTTGGCGTCGAGAATCGTTCCGGTTATCGGAATTTCCGCCGTCCTGAGCGACTGCTCGATGCGGGCGAGCAGCGCCGCGTCGACCTTGACGGTCGACTTGGCGCTCGAAATCTGTACCGCAGGGGATTCGCCGAAGAAATTCGGCAGCGTGTAGAGCAGCGCGACCAGGACCGTGATCGCGATCAGCGTGTACTTCCAGGCCGGGTAGCGGTTCATGGTGCGATGGGGCGGGCGTTCGCCGGCTCGGGGCGGACGCTACACGATGCTCTTGAGTGTGCCCTTCGGCAGCAACGTCTGCACCGAACCCTTCTGGACGCTGACTTCGGTGTTGGGCGCGATCTCGACCGTGACATAGGCATCGCCGAGCTTGGTGATGCGCCCGAGCACGCCGCCTGCAGTGATCACCTCATCGCCCTTTTGCAGCCCCTCGACCATCTGCTTGTGCTCCTTGGCGCGCTTCATTTGAGGCCGGATCATGAGAAAGTACAGCAGCACAAACATCAGGACGATCGGCAGCAGGCCGATGAATCCCGGATCGCTCGAGGCGCCTCCCGTGGCTTGCGCGAATGCGGGGGAGATCAGCACGATAACTCCTTGGAGTGGCGGAAAAAGCGCGAAATTATAGCATCGTGAACCATGCGCTCAGCCGGGTGCTTCGGCGTTCGCCCGGCGCTCGGCCAGGATGCGCGCGGCGGTCTGCTCAAGACGTCCGGCCTCGATGGCGCCGCGCAGCTCGCGCATCAACTCCTGGTAGTAATAGAGGTTGTGAAGCGTGTTCAGCCGCGCCCCGAGGATCTCGTTGGCGCGCTGCAGATGGTGCAGGTAGGCCCTCGAGAAACGGCGGCAGGCATAGCAGCCGCAATGCCGGTCGAGCGGGGCCGGATCATCACGGTGTCGGGCGTTGCGGATCTTGATGTCGCCGTGGCGAGTGAAAAGCCAGCCGTTGCGCGCGTTGCGCGTGGGCAGCACGCAATCGAACATGTCGATGCCGGAGAGCACGCCTTCCACGAGATCCTCGGGCGTGCCCATGCCCATCAGATAGCGCGGCTGGTCCGGGGGCAGCCGCGGGGCGATGTGGGTTAGGATGCGCCGCCGGTCCTGTTTGGGCTCGCCAACCGACAGGCCGCCGACGGCATAGCCGTCGAAGCCGATCCCCGTAAGCCCCGCGAGCGACTCATCGCGCAGTCGCTCGTACATTCCGCCCTGGACAATGCCGAACAGCGCATTCGGCGTGTCCTGCCACGCGCGCTTCGAGCGCTCCGCCCAACGCAGGCTCAACTGCATCGAGCGCTCGGCCGCGGCCTCGCTCGCCGGAAACGGTGTGCACTCGTCAAACACCATGGCGATGTCGGCATCGAGCACACGCTGGATGCGCATCGATTCTTCCGGCGTAAGCAGCAGGCGATCGCCGTTTACCGGGGAGGCGAACTTGACGCCCTCCTCGCTCAGCTTGCGCAACGGCCCGAGGCTGAACACCTGGAAGCCCCCTGAGTCGGTGAGAATCGGGTGCTCCCAGCCCATGAAACGATGCAGACCGCCGAAGCGTTCGATGACCTCGAGGCCCGGCCTCAGCCACAGGTGGAAGGTGTTGCCGAGCACGATCTGGGCGCCGATCTGCTCGAGTTCCTCGGGCGACATCGCCTTGACCGATCCATAGGTTCCCACCGGCATGAACACCGGCGTGTCGACGCGGCCGTGCGCAAGCTCGAGGGTGCCCCGACGCGCGGCGCCGTCGCGGTGGAACAGCTTGAATCTCACGCCGCCCGCTCGATCAGCATGGCATCGCCGTACGAATAGAAACGGTAGCGCTGCGCGATCGCGTGCGCGTAGGCGCGCCGGATGTTCACCATGCCGCCGAAAGCGGCGACCAGCATCAGCAGGCTCGACTTCGGCAGATGGAAATTGGTCAGCAGCCGGTCGACCACGTTGAAGCGAAATCCAGGGTAGATGAATAGGTCGGTTTCGCCCGCGCCGGCCTTCAGGCGCCCGCCCAGGGCGGCGCTTTCGAGCGCGCGCAGTACGGTCGTGCCGACGGCGAGCACGCGGCCGCCGGCGGCGCGGGTCGCGGCCACCGCCTCGACCACGGACTCGGGCACCTCGTACCATTCGTGGTGCATGCGGTGCTCCTCGACACGCTCGGTGCGCACCGGCTGAAACGTTCCTGCGCCGACGTGCAGGGTCAGCTTGGCGATGCGCGCGCCGCCGGCAACGAGGCGCTCCAGCGTCGGCGCGTCGAAATGCAGTCCTGCGGTGGGCGCTGCAACCGCGCCCGGCCGCTCGGCGTAGATCGTCTGGTAACGCTCAACGTCCTCACGGACCGGCGTATGCCTGATGTAGGGTGGCAGCGGCACCATGCCGTAGCGCTCGAGTGCGTCTGCGACACGCAACCCCGCGAAGCGCACCCGATACAGCTCGGCCTCGCGGCCGAGGACCTCGACGCGCAGTTCGTTGCCGAGGATCAGTTCGCTTCCCGGAGGCGGCGGGTGGCTGGCGCGGATCAGCGCGATGGCCTCGTGCTCGCCGAGAATCCGTTCGACAAACAACTCGATGCGACCGCCGGTGCTTTTGCGCCCGAGCAGGCGCGCTTTGATGACGCGCGTGTCGTTCACCACCAGCACGTCCTTCGACCCGACCAGCAAGGGCAGGTCGGTGAAGTCGCGATCCGACAGTGCCCCGCTCACTCCGTCGAGGTGCAATAGGCGGCTGCCCGCGCGTTCTGCCGCCGGATGCTGCGCGATCAGGTTCTCGGGAAGCGCATAGTCGAATTCCGCGACGCGCATGGCGCCGCATTATAGAGGGGCGCGCGTTGCCGCTCGGCTCGAGTCCGCGCGATAATGCGCGCCTGCCTGCCGCGTGGCGTTCATGCGCCCACACGGCGAAGTCCCGCAGGCGGGTGCAAGGCGACGTGCCGGAATGGCGGAATTGGTAGACGCGCCGGACTCACAATCGCCACGGTCTTACGGGGCGATTGCGGCGAGGCTAAACTTTCGCGAGCGAAGTGAGCGCAAGGTTAAGCTCGCGGTAGCGAGCGGCCGGAGCCAAAATCCGGCTGGGCGGGTGCAGGGCGACGTGCCGGAATGGCGGAATTGGTAGACGCGCCGGACTCAAAATCCGGTGCCAGCGATGGCGTGTGGGTTCGAGTCCCACTTCCGGCACCACGAATGCAGGGCATGGCCCGGTCAGTGCCAACGCTTTGTTTGGGGTCCAATCCTTTTCAACGGCCCGCGCCCTGGGCGCCGTCGTGTAAAAGCAACACACCCCTGGGCTTTCAGGGGCTGCTTCGCTGCACCCGTCGGTTGACCCCGTGTGCAAAGACCGTCGCGCGACCGGAAAAGCGTGACGTATTTCTGCTTTCTTCCGGTGCTGGTGCTTCATTCGGGCCGGGTCAACTGTCAGATTGAGTTCTGGGTCGTGGGAACGCCGGCTCGCTCGCTAGACAGGCGGGGCGGCCCCAGCGTAGTCTTGCGCCGTCGTTCCCAGGGGAGTGTTCATGGGCAAGGCGCAGATCAGGGTCCTGCCCTCCGCGCGCAATACGGTGATGGTCGTCGACGACCAGTCGACCAGCCGCGCCATCCTCGAGCAGGTGGTTCGCAGCCTCGATGAACGCGTCGTGGTGGAGGGCTTCGTGCGGCCGATCGACGCCGTCGTCTGGGCCGCAAGGCACGTCGCGGATCTGGTGCTGGTCGACTACATGATGCCCGAGATGGACGGCATCGAGTTCGTCAAACGCCTGCGCGCGCTGCCCGGCTATGAGCACGTACCGATCATGATGGTCACCGTGCACGACGATCGCGCAGTGCGCTACTCGGCGCTCGACGCGGGTATCACCGATTTCCTGACCAAACCCGTGGATGCGCGCGAGTGCCTGGCGCGCTGCCGCAACCTGCTCACGCTGCGCCGACAGCAACTCGCGCTCGAGGACCGCCGGCGGCTGCTCGAGGGGATGGTAGAGGAGGCAACGCGCGAGATCCGCGATCGCGAGAAGGAAACGCTGCTGCGTCTTGCGCGCGCCGGGGAATTCCGCGACGAAGAGACCGGGTACCACTTGCTGCGCATGGCGCGCTACTCGCGGCTCATTGCCGATGCCATCGGTCTGGAGCCCGACGAGGTTGAGTCGATCGAGCTGGCGGCGCCGCTGCACGATATCGGCAAGATCGGCATCTCCGACCAGATTCTGCTCAAGCCGGGCAAGCTCGACGAGCCGGAATGGATCGTCATGCAGCGACATCCCGTGATCGGGCACGAAATCCTCAAGGGCAGCGCCTCGAAGTACGTGCGCATGGGTGCGCTGATTGCGCTCGGCCACCATGAGAAGTACGACGGATCTGGTTATCCAAACGGACTCGAGGGCGATCACATTGCGCTATGCGCGCGCGTGGTGGCGGTCGCGGACGTTTACGACGCCCTCACCTCGGTCCGGCCTTACAAGAAGGCCTGGACCAGCGACGACGCTTTCGAGTACCTGCGGACGCAGCGCGGCAAGCATTTCGATCCGCAACTGGTTAATGCCTTCGTCGGCAAGCGCGAGGAGGTGCTGCGTATCCAGCACGAGTGGCGCGATCCGCCTCACGAGGCGGGCACGCTCTGATGTCGACCCTGCCGTCCTCGCTCACGGCGTTGCGCGCCCGGCTCGCTTCGCGGCCGGATACCGAACACGAGCAGGCGATCGTGCGACTGATCATCGGTGCGCTGATCGTTGTCTACCTCCTGCCCGGCGCGCTCGCGAACCGCGCCGAGCCGACGATCTGGATCATGGGCGCCTATCTTGGCGCGGCGGTGGTGATCTTCCTGCGCATCCTGGCCTCGACAAGCGAATCGCCGGTGCGTCGCATCATCGGCGCAATCGCGGATGTGTCGACGCTGACCTTCTGCATGGCCACGCTGGACGAGCGCGCGGCGCCGCTGTTCCTGGTCTACGTCTGGGTCACACTGGCGAACGGTTTCCGCTTCGGTCCGCACTACCTCGTCGCGGCCCTCGGTCTAAGCGTGCTCGGCTTCACCGTGGTGATCTGGACAAGCGATTTCTGGCGCGCGCACGTCGGCCTCGGCGCCGGACTGATCTTCGGTCTGATCGCGCTGAGCCTCTATGTGCGCTCGCTGGTGACCCGCATGTTCGACGCGCTGGCGCGTGCCGAGGCCGCCAACCTCGCGAAGCGCCGGTTCATTTCCGTCGTCAGCCACGAAATGCGCACGCCCCTGAACGCGATCATCGGCATGGCGGACCTGCTGCGCGACACTTCGCTCAATCGCGAGCAGGCCGACATGTTGCAAACCCTGCGCAGCTCCTCGCGCGTGATGCTCGGCCTGGTGGAGGACGTGCTCGACTTCTCCAAGATCGAGGCCGGCAAGCTGGTGCTCGATCGCACGGACTTCGACCTGCACGCGCTGGTGAACAGCACCTGCCGCATCCTCTCGGCCCAGGCCGCTGCGAAAGGCGTGGAGTTCGTGGTCTCGATCATGCCGGAGGTGCCGCCGGCACTGCGCGGCGACCCGCACCACTTGCGCCAGGTGCTGATCAATCTTGCCGGCAATGCCGTGAAGTTCACCGAGCATGGAACCGTCACGGTACACGTCTCGGCGCAGGGCGAAACCGACGCCAGCGTGCGCCTCAAGTTCTCAGTGCGCGATACCGGCATCGGCATTGCGCCTGAGGCGCAGGCGCGCATTTTCGAGAGCTTTACCCAGGGCGAGCAATCCACCGCGCGGCGCTTTGGCGGCACGGGGCTGGGCACCACCATTGCCAAGCAACTGGTCGGCCTAATGGGAGGCAAGATCGGTTTGGAGAGCGCAGTGGGTCTCGGCAGCACCTTCTGGTTCGAACTCGATCTCGAGAAGCAGCCGGAGCGTGCCGGCGGCGCGGGCGAGCTGGCCGGCGCGCGCGTGCTGGTGGTCGGATTCCCGGGGGAACAGCGCGAGCCACTCGAGCAGGCGCTCGCGAGCTGGGGCGCGACCCCGGTCGCGGTCGCCACAATCGAGGACGGCGTGACGCGAATGGTCGCCGAGATCAGCCTGGCGAAGCCGTACCACAGCGCGCTGCTCTATGCGGATGGCGAGGATCTACAGCTTGCACAGCGTTTCCGGCGCGCGGCGCCCGATCCCGCGCCGCCCACGGTGCTGGCCGTGCCGCGCAAGGCGGACGTGCCGCGCTTCGAGGCGCTTTCGTCGGGCTTCACGTCGGTACTCGAGCTGCCCTTCGACAAACGCCAGTTGTTCAACGTACTGCACTCGGTGAGCGCAGGTGACGAGGTGCGCGAAGGGGTGGTACGGCTGCAGGACTACGCGCGCCGCGGCGCCACGGCGAAAAAACTCAACGTGCTGCTTGCCGACGACAATCCGACCAACCGCGAGGTGGTCGGCAAGATTCTCGAGCGTGGCGGTCACGCGGTGACCCTCGTATCGGACGGCGAGCAGGCACTCGACGCGATGGAGCAGGCGCGCTTCGATGTGGTGCTGCTCGACCGCAACATGCCCGGCATGGGTGGTATCGAGACGCTCCAGGCGATCCGCATGATGACGCGCGGGCGCGAGCGCCTTCCGGTGATCGTGTTGTCCGCGGACGTGACGGCCGAGGCGCGCCGCGAATGCCTCGAGGCTGGGGCAGACACTTTCCTGCCCAAGCCGGTAGAGGCACTCCGGCTGCTCGAAGAGGTTCAAAACCTTGCCGGGATCAAGGCGACGGATGCAACGAAAGCAGTAGAGGCACCGCAGCGCAACGTGCGGGCCGCGCCGGCCCAGGTTGCCGCGGTCAACCTCGAAACGCTGACACACCTCGAGGAACTCGGCTCGTCGTACAGCTTCCTCGAGAAGCTCATTGGGGTGTTCCTGGAAGACAATGCGGCGTTGCTCGAGCGCATGGAATCGGCGATCGCCGGGCGCAATCTGGCCGAGTTCCGCTCGCTGCTGCACGCCATGAAGGGATCATCGGCCAGCATGGGCACGGATCGACTGACGCGCGTGTGCGCGAACCTGGGCCACTTCTCGGATGCCGAGCTGCGGCTTCAGGCGCCGGCGCTGGTCAAATCGCTCAGCGATGAGTTCACCATGGCGCGCGCCGAGCTCGAGCGGCATCTGCGCGAGCGCCAGAAGTCCGCCGGCTAGCTGCGCGGCAGTTTGGCGCAGCGCGCGCATCGGGAGCGCGCTAGAATCGCGCTCGCACTTCACTCCCCCGAGAATTTATCCTGATGTCTTTCTTCATTACCCTCGTCGAGATGACCGACGCGAGCCGGCGCGACCTGGAAACGATCCCCAAGGTCCACTCGATGATCAATCATGGGCTGACGCTTGCGGAATACCGCGCGTTTCTCCACGACCTGTATCACATCGTGTGGCATTTCTGCCCGATCATGGCGGCGGCAGCGGCGCGGCTGGACGACCGCTTTCGTCGCGTGCGCTATGAGCTCTACGAGCGCATCGAAGAGGAAAAGGGCCACGAGGGCTGGGTCATGGAGGATATCGAGGCGATGGGCGGAGATATCGCCGGCGCAAACGCGCGGCCGCCGAGCGTGCCGGTGCAGGCAATGATCGCCTATAACTACTTCGCCGCCGAACGCGTGCACCCGTGCTCGGTGCTCGGCATGCTTTACATGCTCGAGGTGGTGTCCTCGGTGTACGGTGGGCGGGTGTCCGACGCGATCGCGCGGGCGCTCGGCCGGGACGTGAACGGAGGGGGCTTTAAGTTCCTGACGTCGCACGCCACGATGGACGTGGACCACATGGCAAAACTCAACATCCTGGTGAAAACGATCGACGACCCGGTTGCCCAGGCGTCGATCGTCAACGCCACACGCGTCAACTTCTACCAGTTCAGCGGCATGTTCGGGGAAGGTGGGTTCACGGCCGCCGTAGGTAGCTGAAACGGCGAGAACTCAGCCGACCGCCGCCATCGCCTCGGCGGTGACGTCGGTGACATCGCCATACTCCATGCGGCGCATTTGCGCGCGCACGATGCGGCTCATCATCTTGAGGTCGCGGTCCTCCAGGCGCAGCGCGGCGTCGACCCACGACTCGGTGACCGCGTCGAGCTCCTGACGGGTGATCGGAGACACCAGCTGGCGGGCGTTGAACACGGCCTGCATGCCGTTGCGACGCTTGCCGTTCTTCGTGATCCATTCGCGTACCGCGGACTCGCCTTGGCCGTCCGGGGCGAGCACGTCGACAATTCCGATTTCGTGCAGCTTCGCGGCCGTAAGCACGCGTCCCGAGAGGATCAGTTCCTCAGCGGCTCGCATGCCGATGCGGCGCGCGAGCAGACTGTAGGCGCCCATTCCCGGAAACAGGTTGAACAGGATCTCGGGCAGACCCATCTGCGCGCTCTCCTCGGCGACGATCACATCGGAGGACAGTGCGCACTCGAAGCCGCCGCCGAGCGCGTCGCCCTGCACCAGCGAGATCGTCGTCAGGGTTGGCGAGCCGAAGTTGCGGATGCGCGGGTACATATTGTCGATGCACAGCTTGGCGTAGTGCGCCAGCGCTTCGCGATCGCGCGCCTTGATGAGGAGCACGAAAAGCGCAAGATCGCCGCCCAGGTTGAACACGCGCGGCGAGCGCGAGCCCAGAACGTAGTAATTCGCCTTGAACATCTGGCCCGCGTATTCGATGCGGCCGGCGTTTTGTTCGAGCGCGCTATCGTGCGCGCGGATGTCCTTGAGCAGGCCAAGGCTGAAGCAGGCATTGCCCTTGGAGTTGAAGTAGCCCCAGATCGTGCCGGTCTCTGGCTCATACTCCGACTCGAACTGGGAACTGGCCTTGCCGTAAGGCGTACGCAGGCCGACAACGTCGCACAAATTGCTCATGGTGGTTCTCCTTCCCCGTAAAAAACGCCCCTGACGGGGCGGTAATTTCGCTTGGCGACATCGCGGCGTGATACCGGTCATGCGCCTCCCGAGGGAATTAGACGCTGGTTCACAACATCTGACAATGAGGAGGGGCGCTAATTTTCCCCGGCCAACCCCCCTTTGGCGCCCCTAGGATGCCCCTGCGGAGGGGGTCCCGGGGGGGCAGCGGGGCGCGAAGCGAGACTTTTGTCACACTCGGTTTGGCCAGCACGCCTTGGCGGGCGGGCGCCTGCCGAAGTCCGGGGAGCCTACCGCGCGCGGGTCGGCATTGCCGAGTTACCGACGCCATCGATGGTGCTTTGCGCGGTCGTGAATGCGATCCCGAGTGAAGAACAAATTTTCGGTGCGCGGTCGGACATGCCGCAGCGCGGCTGTTTGCATGCGGATGCGATGAGTCCACCTTCGGCAAGCCACCTTGGCGTGCTGCGCGCGCGCCGCGGGTAGCCTCTCGTGGGTGTATCGGTTACATTCGGGGCAGGTCGCTTCAAGCGCAGGATTCATGGAGGGGTCGCATGTACGCGATCGTCTACAAGTCCGACGGATTTCCCGTATGCCGGCAGTTGCCGGGCGTGAGTCCGGACCCTGTTGTCACCTGGAACAATGAGGCAGCCGCCAAGGCCTTCATCTCCTCCAAGGGCGGTGAGGGCGATTTTCAGCCGGTGGCGCTGACCGACGACACGATGGACCGAATCGCCAAGGCCATGGGCTGTCCGGTCGAGTCGATGACCTTCGATCCGTACCCCGACTGACGTGTTACCTGAGGTCGCGGCGGCGCTACGGCACGCCCCCGAAGCATCTAAGGTCCGATCGGGCTAGCCGAGATTGAAGAACTCGCGGCGGGTTTTCATCCCGCGCAAGCGCTCGACCAGCAGCTCGAAGTCGGCGTCCCGGTCCACGAAATTGAGGTTCTCGGAGTTCACGATCAGGACCGGCGCCGCATCGTAGTGGTAGAAGAAGCGTGCGTAGCTCTCTGCCAGCACGGCCAGGTAATCCTCGCTGATGCCGCGTTCGTAGGCGGCGGCGCGGCGCTTGACGCGCTCGATCAGGACTTGGGGCTGAGCCTGCAGGTAGACGATTACGTCAGGCGTCGGCGACTGCGGGCGCAGCGCATCGTAGATCCGCTGGTAGAGCGCAAGCTCCTCGCCGGAGAGCGTGATGCGGGCGAACAGCGGGTCCTTGTCGAGCAGAAAATCGGCCACGGTCGGCCGCCCGAACATGTCGGGCTGCGCCAGCGGTTCGAGCTGCTTGGCGCGCTGAAACAGGAAGAACAGCTGGGTCTGCAGCGCGAATCGCGGCATGTCCTGGTAGAAGCGCGGCAAGAACGGATTGTCCTGCGGCTGCTCGAGCAGCAGGTCGGCCGATAGGCGGGCCGACAAACGCCGGGCAAGGCTCGTCTTGCCGGCGCCGATCGGCCCCTCGACCACGATGTAGCGGTAGCGCTCCACGCTAGTCGATGAGCTCGGCCGGTTGATCCGCACAGCGCTCGAGTAGAGCCTGCGCCCGGCCGCGACCCGGGATCTGCGCCTGCGGATCGAGCTCGAGCAGCGGTTTGAGCACGAAGGCGCGTTGGTGCATGCGCGGGTGCGGCACCGTGAGCTCGGCAGAAACGATCGGCTCCGTGCCGTAGAGAAGCAGATCGAGGTCGAGTGTGCGCGGCGCGTTCCGGTACGGACGGTCGCGGCCATGGCGCTTCTCGATCTCGTGTAGTGCGGCGAGCAGCGCCGTGGGCGCGAGCGCGGTCTCGAGCTTGGCCACCGCGTTGACGAAATCAGGCTGCTGCGCGTGGCCCTGCGGGGCGCTGCGGTAAAGGCTCGAGCGTCCCACGACGCGCGTCTCGGGCAGCGCGCCGAGCGCTTCGAACGCCGCAAGAATGCGCTCTCGCGGAGCGTTCAAGTTCGAGCCCAGGCCGACGTAAGCGATGGCGCGGCTCACGCGGATGGCGGTCCGCTGTCGGCGGGCCGCTTCTTGCGCCGTCGGCGTCTACGCTTCTTTGGGGCCGTATCGGGCAGGAGCATGGCGCGACGCGACTCGATGTCGGCGCTCTGAAACGCACGCCACCACGTCTCGAGCTCGGCCGGCACTTCGCCGCTCGCCGCACGCAAAGCGAGGAAATCGTAGCCCATGCGAAAGCGCGGCGATTCCAGCAGGCGATGGGGGCGCTGGCCCGAGCGATGCTCGAATCTCGGTTGCATCGCCCAGACCTCGCGCATCGTCGCAGTGAGCTTGCGCGTGATGGCGAGCTTCTCGCATTGGGCCTCGAGCACCTCGTCCATCGCGGTCTCGAGTGCGGGAATGGAGCGCTCGCCGCGCTTCTCGCGCGAACGCCATGCGGCCAGCACTTCGTGCCAAAGCAGCGCCGCGAACAGGAACGCGGGCGATACCGGCCGGCCGGTCAGCACCCGCTCGTCGGTTTGGGCGAGGGCCAGCGTCACGAAGCGCTCGCCGAGCGGTTGCTCGAGTATCACGTCGAGCAGCGGCAGCACGCCCTTATGGAGCCCCTCGACGCGCAGCTGGCGCAGGCTGGCGCTGGCGTGGCCCGATAGCAGCAGCTTCAGCATTTCGTCGAACAGGCGAGCCGGCGGCACGTGCTCCATCAGCGAGGCGAGCTTGCGGATCGGGGCGCGCGTCCTGGCATCGAGCGTGAGGCCAAGCTTTGCCCCGAAACGCACCGCGCGCAGCATGCGCACGGGATCCTCGCGAAAGCGTGTTTCCGGGTCGCCAATGATGCGCATCGTGCGCTTTCTGAGGTCGGCGAGGCCGCCGTGATAGTCGACGACCTCCTCGGTCGCCGGGTCATAGTAAAGCGCATTGACGCTGAAATCGCGCCGTCGTGCGTCTTCGGCCTGTGTACCGAAAACGTTATCGTGCAGCACGCGGCCGTGCTCGTCCTTCTCGGAGGTCTCCGCATCCGCGGCGCGGAAGGTCGAAACTTCGACGGTCTCCTGACCGAGGATGACGTGAACGAGGCGAAACCGCCGGCCGATAATAATCGCCCGGCGAAACAGGGGCTTGACCTGCTCCGGACGCGCGTTGGTGGCGACGTCGTAGTCCTTCGGCTCAATGCCCAGCAGCAGGTCCCGAACCGCACCGCCGACGATGTATGCGGAGAAGCCTGCCTCGCGCAGGATCGTGCAGACCTTCAGGGCCGAGGCGCTGATGGCCTCCCGAGCCAGCCCATGCTCGGATTTCGGCACCCGCAGTGGCGACCCGGATTGCAGGCCAAACACCCGTCGAATGAACTTCTTGATCATCTGGGGCGGCGTCGAAAGGCGGCGATGATACCGCAACGCTACCGCAGCGAGATTACCGGCCAGCCGCGTTGCCGTGCTTCGAGAGCCAGCACATCGTCCGGGTTCACCGCTACCGGATGCGTCACACGGCGCAGCAGCGGCAGATCATTATGCGAGTCGCTGTAGAAAACGCTTTTCTCGAAATCGCTCAGGCGATGGCCGAGGCCCTCGAGCCACTCGTCGACGCGCCGAATCTTGCCCTCGCGAAAGCACGGCGTTCCCGCGACGCGGCCGGTGAAGCGACCGTTGCGCGACTCGGGCTCGGTGGCGACCAGGTGCCGCACGCCGAACTCGCGCGCAATCGGCATGGTCACGAAGCTGTTCGTCGCGGTGACAATCGCGCTCAAATCGCCCGCGCGGAGGTGCTTGCGCACCTGCTCGCGCGCCGCGCTGCTGATCATCGGCAGGATGCGATCGCGCATGAAATCGGCATGCCAGCGCGCCAGCTCCTGCGGCTCGTGCGCCGCGAGCGGGCGCAGCGCGAAGCCTAGATACTCGTGGATATCGAGCGTACCTGCGATGTACTGCTCGTAATAGGCCTGGTTCTGCGCCTCGTAGGTTTCGCGCCCGAGCACGCCGCGATCGACCAGGAACTGCCCCCATTCGTAGTCGCTGTCGCCGAAAAGCAGGGTGTTGTCGAGATCGAAAAGGGCGAGGCGCATCGGCTCGGGAGGACGGGGCGGGCGACCAACCAGGGCTGTTTCTGCCTGCTCGCCGGGCGCGACATCTTACTCCAGCGTGCGTGCCTTGCATCTGCCCGACAGCGCGACAGGGCGAAGCGAACCCAGCGCACCGAATGAACGTCCTTGGGGTACTGAAGCCCGCTCTGCAGGATTTTGCCCGCAGAGCGCCAATCCGGGCTCAGAACTGATGCTGGAGACCGAATCGCACGCCGTTGCGCCGAGCGAATCCGACCTGCTCTTGCGTTTCCGCCGCGGCGCTGAATGCCCAGTTCGGCATGAACCAGTAGCGTCCGAACAAAGTGAGGTTACGCACATCCCCGGCCGGCAACCCTTCCAGGGCGGCGCTTTCGAAACCGAGCCCCTGCGCAAGCGAGAGGCCGAAGAAACCCCGATCGCCCACTTGGTACGACCACTGCACGCGGTGACTCAAAGCGGCCCGCCGCTCGACCGGGCGCCCCGAGAACAGAGTGTAGGAGACCCGCTGATTGCCGAACAAACGCTCGACCGTCACGGTGCCAAGATCCAGATCGGTCCCCGCAGACGCGAAATGCTGCACCCCGACTTTCAAACCCCAGCCTGCGCCGATATCCCGGCCCACTTGCGCGAGCAGGTTGTAGCGGGGCTTCTCGCGCTCCATGTTGCCCGCGGCGAAATCGAAGCTCGTCGACCACCCTCCCGGAAGCGGCGTAACCAGTCCGAATCCGGATTCGGTATGGTGCCCATCTAGGCGCGCGGATTGCTGCCCGCTCAAACCAAAGAAGCGGTCCGACGACACACGCTCGGAATCGGCCCACATGCCGGGAACGGCGGCGAAGTCCTGGTGCCATAGGCCGTCATCCGTGTGGACGCGAAGGCCCTGACCCGCAACGCACAGCCCGGATGTCAATGACATCGCAATTGCTGCGAGCAAACGACGCACGTCCATTTCAACTTCCTCGCTCAGGCGCTACCGCATACTCGCCACCGGCAGCCAAGAAAGCGCTGCCCGGATGCCCGGCCCCTGCGCCCCCGACTCGCGCTAGACACCAGACAGGGCCGGCTCGACTTCGCGGTCGACACAGCCCTCGGTACGCGGTTCCCGCGTTCGATGGAATTTACTGAAATGCGGCGCCATTGTCGAGGTGTTGAGGGCACTCTGCAGAGGTATTCAGGCAATTTTTCACACCTCTGTCGCGCCGCGCCCGTGTGGGGCGTCTTCGCGGCATTAGCGGGCGCTGTGCTCCAGGGCCTCGCGCACCAACGGCAAAGTGATGGGGCGCCGGCGAGCCAGTGAAAACTGGTCGAGCCGATCGAGCACCGCGTTTAGCGAAGGCAGGTCGCGGGGGAGGCGGCTGAGCAGATACCACACCACCTCGTCCGAGAGCCGCAGGCCGCGGCGCTCGGCCTCCGCGCGCAGATGGAGCGCTTTTTCTGCGTCGCTCAACGGCCGTACCTGGTACACGAGGCCCCAGCCGAGCCGGCTCCTGAGATCGTCTCGCAGGGCGAGCTGGGCGGGCGGCGTGGGCCCGGCCGCGACCAAGGTACCGCCCGTATCGCGCGCCCGGTTGATCAGGTTGAAAAGCACCACCTGACGCGTCTCGTCCAGGCGATCGACGTCGTCCGCGGCGATCAGGCGGCCCTGCGTTCGAGCGTGCTCGCCGTCGCTCGGCAGGTAGACGCCATCCGGCGCGGCGTGCGCCGTCGCGCGCAGCAGGTGCGTGCGACCGCAACCCGGCTCGCCCCACAGGTAGATGATCGACTCGGTTCCGGTGCCCTCGGCCGCGCCGCGCAGCCTGACGAGCAATTCGCCATTCGATCCGGGAACGAAGTTGCCCAGGGCCGGCTCGCTCGGAACGGCGAGGTCGAGGGGCAGCTGCTCCACGGTCAGCGCTTGTCCGGCCCGGCGTAGAGCGGGCTCTCGAGATACGCGCTCCGGACATGGCGCAGGCCGACGAGCAGCGCGGCGCTTGCCGGCAGCGCCAGCAGCACACCGAAGAATCCGAACACATGTCCGAACGCGAGCAGCGCAAAGATCACGGCCACGGGATGCAGGCCGATGCGCTCGCCCACCAGCATCGGTGTCACCGCCATGCCCTCGAGCGCCTGGCCGATGCCGAATGCGAGCCACACCCAAGCGAGCCCGGCGAGGTTGTCGAATTGCATCAGCGCGGCGATCGTGCCGAGGACGAATCCGGCCAGTGCCCCGACATAGGGGATGAACACCAGGATCCCTGTGATGATGCCGATCGGAAGCGCGAACTCGAGCCCGGTCGCCCAAAGCGCCGCCACGTAGTACACGCTCATCACCACGATCACCAACAATTGGCCGCGCAGGAACTCCGCAAGCACGGCATCGATCTCGCCGAGGATTTTGCGCGCACGCACGTGCACGCGACGCGGAATCATGCCGTCCACGCGCCCGATGATCCCGTTCCAGTCGCGAAGCAGGTAAAACAGCACCACCGGCACGAGCAACACGTTGGCGACGAAGGCGATCAACGCGATTCCGCCGACCCGCAGCGAGCCCAGCATGCCCTTCACCAGGTCCTCGTTGCCCGAGAGCGTCTCGCGCGCCAGCTCGCGCACCGTGGCGACGTCGAGCTGGAAATCGATCTCGAAGTGCTTGTTGATCCACGGCGCCACGGTCTGATTGATCCAGGCGAGAAACTCCGGCAAGCGCTCGGTAAGCAGGCGCAGCTCCTTGTAGAACAAGGGCAGCACCACCAGCGCCAGCGCGACGATGACCGCGAGCACCAGCAGCATCACGAGCAGCACCGCGACGGCGCGCGGAAGATAACGCCCGGTGAGCCGTTCGACCAGCGGATCGAGGACGTACGCAAGGATCGCGGCGAACAGGAATGGCGCCAGGATTGGCGACAGGAGGTAGAGCACGCCGCCGATCGCGAGCGCGATGGCGAGCCATGCCCAGGGCTGCCCGTCTGAAAGATTGGGTTTGCTCATGCGGTAATATGCGCGATCGTGAGCGACGCCGCCCGGCGCCGCCATGACCGCGCGCGATCGAGGCTGAGACGAGTCCCGGCCGCGCGCGGCAAAGACGATCAATCTTACACGACGCCATTCACATGACCGAGCACCTTTCCTACCGTGATGCCGGCGTCGACATCGACGCTGGCGACGCTCTGGTCGAAGCGATCAAGCCCTTTGCCAAGCGCACGATGCGCCCGGAGGTGCTCGCGGGCATCGGCGGCTTCGGAGCGCTGTGCGAGATCCCGAAGAAGTACCGCCATCCCGTGCTCGTTTCAGGCACCGACGGCGTGGGCACCAAGCTGCGGCTTGCGTTCCAGTTGGCGCGACACGACACCGTCGGCATCGACCTGGTGGCGATGAGTGTGAACGACGTGCTCGTGCAAGGCGCCGAGCCACTGTTCTTTCTCGATTACTTCGCCTGCGGCAAGCTGGAGCCGCGAGTCGCCGCCGACGTGGTGCGCGGTATTGCGCACGGCTGTGAGCTTGCTGGATGCGCGCTGATCGGAGGCGAGACCGCGGAGATGCCCGGCATGTATCCAGAAGGCGAGTACGATCTCGCCGGCTTCTGCGTCGGGGTCGTCGAGCGCGAGCGGATCGTCGATGGCCGCGCGATCCGGGCGGGCGACGCACTGCTCGGGCTCGCCTCAAGCGGCGCGCACTCGAACGGCTATTCGCTGGTGCGCAAGATCCTCGAGCGGGCTGCGCCCGATTTAGGTGCGGCATTCGACGGGCGCACGCTTGCCGAGGCGCTGCTCGAGCCCACGCGTATCTACGTCAAGCCGCTGCTTGCGTTGCTCGAGCAGGTCAGTGTAAAAGGCCTCGCGCACATCACGGGCGGCGGACTCGTCGGCAACGTGCCACGGGTGCTTCCCGACGGGCTACGTGCAGTGGTGCGCCGTGACGCTTGGCCTGTGTCGGAGCTTTTCCACTGGCTGCAGACTCAAGGCAAGGTCGCCGACGACGAGATGCATCGCGTGTTCAACTGCGGCATCGGAATGGTGGTCGTGCTGGCGCCCGAAGATGTGTCCGCTGCTGCCGCGTTGCTGCGCACGTCGGGCGAGACGGTCTACGAAATCGGTGTCGTCGAGCGAGGCGATCAAGGCGAGGCGCAGGCCGTCGTCCTCTGACGGTTCGAGATCGCCCGGCTGAACTCGCAAGCGGGCTACGAGCCGCGCCGCGCAAGCCAGATTCCGATCAGGACCACCGCGCCGCCGGCCACCTGCAGCGCCACCAGGGGCTCGCCGAGCAGCACCCAGGCAAATACGGCCGCCATCACCGGCTGGAACAACAGGCTTACCGACGAGAACGCGGCCGGCAGATGCGCCAGCGCGTAGGCGATCAGGCCCTGGCCCGCGGCGTGCGAGACCAGCGCGAGCCCGACGAGCTTGAGCCAGCCCGAGGCCGAGTACGGCAGCAGCGTCTCGCCCGAGGCGAGCGCAACCGGATAGAGGAAGATCGCGGTGACAGTGGTGGTCACCGCCATCAGGTACAAGGTTTTTGCGCCGCGGTCGCGCAGCCCCTTCACCGCCAGGATGTAGCCCGCGTAGAACATGGCCGTTACCACGCCCAACCCGTCGCCGGCCAGGGCCGTGGGCGAGAACTGCAGATTCGAGTGCACCAGCATGCCCACACCGGCGAGTGCCGCGCACAGACCGACCAGGAACACACCGCTCGGCCGCTGGCGCCAGAAGACCCACACCGCAAGTGTGACGAAGATCGAGGCGAGATTGGCGAGCAGTGTCGAGTTGGCGATCGACGTGAGCGTGATCGAGAGGTGCCAGAAGATGAGATCACCCGCAAAGGCAAAGCCGGCGGCAAGCAGCAAAGGCCAGGGCACGGAACGTGGAGCGGCGAGCGTATCGGGCCGCGCTAGCGGCAAGAGCAGCCAGAGTGCGGGCATCGCCAAGGCGACGCGCCAGAAGGCGGTAGCGATCGGACCGACCTCCGAAACGCGCACGAAGATGGGCGACAGCGCAATGCAAACGGCGCCGAGCAGCAGCGCGGCAAGGGCGGCGCCGGCCGCGACAGGCTTCGCGGTGGCGAGCGCGGGCTTCATGGGCCCGCGGATGTTACCTGCTTTTGCCTACGGGTCTGGATGCGGACTGACAAACCCTGGCGGACCGTCGCGGATCAGCGCAACGCGTTCCACCGCGCGCGCGCTTCTTCGAGCTTAGCGCGCGCGGCATCGTGCTTCCGCGCAAGTTCGTCCTGCCGCTCGAAGTACTCGGGCCGCAGACGGCTGCCGCCTCCGGCAAGGCCGATGCGCTCGCCGGGCAGTGGTTCGCGCCCATTTTCAACGCGCTTCTGGGCGTCCTCGTAGCGTTTCAGTGCCTCATGGTACTCGGCATAGGCGCGATCGAGCCGTGCCGACACGGACTCCGCTGGGGTCGCGCCCGGTGGCGCGGCGGCAGGCACCGTCTGCGCCACCGAGGCGGTGCCATACGCCAGTGCGACGCCTACAAGCGACAAAGCAAAAAGGAACGTTCTCGAAATCTCGGACATAAGCGATCAGACCGGCCGCAGAATGCGAAGTTCGCACCGCAATATGCGCCGCCGAGCCATTGCGGCTTGCGCTACGGTGATAAAATTTTTCCTATCCATGGTTGCACCGCGCTTCGTCCACCTTCGGCTTCACAGCGAGTACTCGGTGACGGATGGCATCGTCCGCATCGATGACGCTATTCAGCGCGCGGCCGAGGATGGCATGCCGGCGCTCGCGCTGACCGACGCGGGCAACGTGTTCGGTATGGTCAAGTTCTACCGCGCTGCGCGCGCGGCCGGCGTCAAGCCGATCATTGGCGCCGACTGCTGGATCCAGAACGAGACCGACCGAGACAAACCGAGCCGCCTCCTGCTGCTGTGCGCGCGCCGCGATGGCTACCTGCGCCTGTGCGAGCTTCTGTCCCGTGCCTGGCTGAAGAATCAGCATCGCTCGCGAGCCGAGTTGAGCGCAGCGTGGCTCGACGAGGTCGGCACGGAGGGACTGATCGCGCTTTCCGGCGCCGCCGGGGGAGATGTCGGGCAGGCCCTAGCGGCGGGCAATGTCGTGGTCGCCGAGCAGTTGGCGTCGAACTGGGCGGGACGCTTTCCAGGGCGCTATTACATTGAGCTGCAGCGCGCAGCCATGGCGCAAGGTGAGACGCTGCTTGCGCGCTCGGTGACGCTCGCCGCGCGACTAGCGTTGCCGGTGGTCGCCACCCACCCGGTGCAGTTCCTCGAGCGCGAGGATTACAAGGCGCACGAAGCGCGTGTGTGCATTGCTCAAGGCTACGCTCTGGGTGACCAGCGGCGGCCTCGGCTGTTCACGCCCGAGCAATACCTCAAGTCCCAGGACGAGATGGGGCGCGCCTTTGCCGACATTCCCCAGGCGCTCGAGAATGCGGTCGAGATTGCGCGCCGCTGCAACCTCGAGATCGAACTCGGCAAGAGCCGGTTGCCCGCGTTTCCGACGCCACCGGGCATGACGCTCGAGGCATTTCTCGAGCAGCAAGCCGCGTCCGGTCTCGAGGCGAGGCTCGAGCGGCTGTTTCCTGATCCGGCAGAGCACGCGCACCAGGCGCCCGTCTACCGCGAGCGACTCGGCTTCGAGATTCGCACCATCGAGCAGATGGGTTTTGCGGGCTATTTCCTGATCGTGGCCGACTTCATCAACTGGGCGAAAAGCAATGGCGTGCCGGTCGGTCCGGGTCGTGGCTCGGGCGCCGGGTCGCTGGTCGCGTACTCGCTCGGCATCACCGATCTCGATCCGCTGCGCTACGACCTGCTTTTCGAGCGCTTCCTCAATCCCGAGCGCGTCTCGATGCCCGACTTCGATATCGACTTCTGTCAGGACGGCCGCGATCGGGTCATCAGTTATGTACGTCAGCGCTACGGGGAGCAGAGCGTGTCGCAGATCGTCACGTTTGGCACCATGGCCGCGCGCGCCGTAGTGCGCGACTGTGGACGCGTGCTCGACCTCGGCTACAACTTCTGCGACCAGATCGCCAAGCTCATTCCCTTCCAGCCCGGCCGTACGATTACGCTGCGCGACGCGCGGGAGATCGAGCCGCTGCTCGCCGAGCGCGAGAAGAACGAGGACGAAGTGAGGGAGCTGCTCGCGTTGGGC